>JAHWKB010000301.1 GCA_019348115.1 Actinomycetota bacterium
CGCGACCTCCACCTTGGCAAGGTGGCGCTCTAGCCAACTGAGCTACATCCGCGGGTCGCGGCGGAGGTGCCCGACCTGCGTCGGTGCCCTCCGGCGGGTGGGGACTGTACCCGCCGCCGCGCGAGCCCGGCAAACCGCTCCGTCAGGCCCGGGACACCCCGGTCGAGCCGAAGCCGCCGGCACCGCGCGCGGTGTCGTCGAGCGTGTCGACCTCGACCACGCGCGCCCGTCCGACCTCCTGCAGGACGAGCTGCGCGATGCGGTCGCCGCGGACGATGGCGACGTCCTCGTCGCCGAGGTTGACGAGGATGACCTTGACCTCGCCGCGGTAGCCGGCGTCGATCGTGCCCGGCGCGTTGGCCACCGTCAGCCCCTGCCGCAGCGCCAGGCCCGACCGCGGGTGGACCAGCCCCACCCAGCCGTCGGGGACGCTGACCGCGAGGCCGGTCGCGACCGCGGCACGCCCCCCGGGCGGGAGCGTGACGTCCTCGTTGGCGGAGAGGTCGAGCCCGGCGTCGCCGGCGTGGGCGTAGCTCGGCAGGACCGCCTCCGGGTCGAGGCGCACGACGGGCAGGTCGAGGTCCACGGGTCCCTCCTCAGGTGTCGCGCCGGCGCTGGGCCTGTTCGCGGGCGGCGTCGGCCGTCTCTTTCGCCGAGCGGTGCGTGCGGGAGGCGAGCTCCTGCCTGGTCGCGACGGCGTCGGCGGACGCCGTGAGGTCACCGAGCGCGGTCTCGAGCTCGTCGGTCACGTGCTCGACGTCGGGCAGCGCGTCGTAGTCGGCCGTGATCCCCACGTTCAGCCAGCCGTCGATCGACGTGACCCCGATCGCGTAGGCCTGCGTCGCCGACAGCGGGGTGAACGGGAACGCCCCGAGGAGCCGTGCACCGAGGCAGTAGATCGGGTGCTGCGGGCCCGGCACGTTGGTGACGACGAAGTTGTACATCCGGGTCCGCGCGGCGAGACGCGACGCGAGCGCGTGCATCGTGGGCGGCGCGACCGAGGACAGGTCGACGAGGAAGTCGGCACCCAGGGCGTGGGAGCTCCGGGCGAGGTCGGCCATCGAGTCCGCGACGATGCGCAGCCGCTCGACCGGGTCCATCTCGAACACCGGCAGGTTCACGAACACCGAGGTCAGCCGCGATCCCACCGGGCCGTCGCCGTCGTCGGACGCCACGCTCAGGGGGACGAGCGCGCGCAACCACAAGCGGTCGGTCCGCGCCCCGCGGGAGCGGAGGTAGCGCCCCGTGGCGTCGCCGGCGACGGCGAGCACGACGTCGTTGACGGTGGTCCCGAAGGCGTTCTTGATCCGCTTCACGTCGGCGAGCGGGAGCCGCGTGACGGCGAACCGACGGTGCGGTCCCGGCGGGACGTTCAGCGGGCTCTGAGGGGCCGGCCGGACCACGTTCGCCCGGGCGACGGCGGCGAGACCCCGCCCGACCGTGACCACGCGTCGGGCGGCGTTCGCCGGTGCGGCCGCGATCCGACGCGCCGAGTCGACGACGGCGGCCGGCGAGGTCAGGAGGTCGATCGCCGCCGAGAAGGCGAGCTCGTGCCCCGCGGGGGTCGGCGAGGGCTCCCACGGATCCGGGGGCGGGATCCGAACGGAGGCATCCGGCGCGTCGTCGAACATGACGCTCACGAGGTCCGTCCCCGTGACGCCGTCGACGAGGGCGTGGTGCGATTTCGCCAGGAGGGCGACGCGTTCGTCCTGGAGGCCCTCGATGACGTAGAGCTCCCACAGCGGCCGGTCGCGGTCCAGCGGCCGCGACAGGATGCGGGCGCAGTAGTCCATCAGCTGCACGGAGGTCCCGGGCCGCGGCAGCGCCGCGTGCCGCACGTGGTAGGCGATGTCGAACTGTGGGTCGTCGACCCACACCGGCGTCGACAGCGCCAACGGCGTGAACGCGAGCTTCTGCCGGTAGCGCGGGACGAGGTGCAGCCGCGAGCGGATCAGCGCGAGGAAGCGCGCGAAGCCGATCGGGTCCGTCTGCGACACGTCGAAGATGAACAGCCCACCGCCGTGCATCGGCAGCGTCGGCGTCTCCATCGCGAGGAACGCGGCGTCGCCGGCGCTGAGCGAGTCACCATGCCCCTGACCCATCCGCGCGTGCTCCGTCGCCGTCCGCCTCCGGAGGGAGGATGGTAGGCGCCAGTACGATCGCGCCGGCCGCACCCTCGAGGAGGAGCGCACGTGCCTCCCCTGCCGGGCGGCGACCTGACCCCCTGGCTCGTCGCCGGTGGCCTCGTCGCGCTCTACCTCGCCTACCGCGCCGCCCGGCTCGTCTCCCGCCTGGTCTCGCTGGGGGTCGCGGCGGCGCTGTTCCTCGGCGCCGGGCCGGTCTCCGCGCCGCGCCCGTCCGTCGACCTGCCGTGGGCCGACGACGGCGTCGTCGCCCGCGAGGTCCCGGCACCCGACGGGGCGTTCCGCGCCACCGTGGCGCGCGTCACCGATGGCGACAGCCTCCGGCTGCGGGTGACCGATCCCGGCGCGACCGCGGCCGTCGCCGGCGAGGAGCTCGAGGTGCGCCTGCTCCGCATCGACGCGCCGGAGGTCGCGCGGGACGGTCGGGCGCCGGACTGCCTCGCCGACGAGGCGAGTGCGGCGCTCGAGCGGCTCGTCCCGCCCGGCACCGAGGTCCTCGGCGCGTACGACCGGGAGCGCCGGGACCGCTACGACCGCGACCTCGTCCACCTCTGGACGGCCGACGGTCGCTGGGTCAACGGTGCCATGCTTGCCGCCGGCCTCGCGCGGGTCGTGACCTTCGCCCCGAACACGGGCTACGCGGACGACGTGCGGGCGCTCGAGGACGCCGCCCGACGCGACCGCCGGGGCGTCTGGGACCCCGCCGTCTG
Source organism: Actinomycetota bacterium (assembly GCA_019348115.1). GTDB lineage: Bacteria > Actinomycetota > Nitriliruptoria > Nitriliruptorales > Nitriliruptoraceae > JAHWJY01. The sequence goes on from JAHWKB010000301.1 coordinate 2,855, forward strand.
CCCGGGCTGAGGCGGTCAGCGGTTGCGGCCACGCGCGAGCACGGGGAGGCGCTCGACGAGCTCGCCGCCGCGCGTGAGGACGAGCTCGTCGGTGAGGTTCACGACCGGACACGCGTGGTTCGGCACGACCGCGACGACGT
>JAHWKB010000302.1 GCA_019348115.1 Actinomycetota bacterium
TCGGCGAGGGCGAGAAGGACGAGGCGCCGATGCTCTACAACGGCGAGTCCGTCGGCACCGGGAACCCCCCGAAGGTCGACATCGCCGTCGACCCGGTCGACGGCACGCGCCTCCTGGCCGAGGGGCGCCCGGGCTCGCTCGCCGTGCTGGCCGCGGCCATGGGCGGGGCGATGTTCGACCCGGGCCCGATGGTCTACATGGAGAAGATCGTCGTCGGCCCGGACGCCGTCGATGCCATCGATCTCGACGCCTCCATCGGCCAGAACCTCCAGATGGTCGCGAAGGCGAAGAACCGCCAGGTCCGCGACCTCACGGTGATGATGCTCGACCGCGACCGGCACGAGGACGCGAAGCGCGAGATCCGCGAGGCCGGGGCCCGGCTCCAGCTCATCACCGACGGCGACGTCGCGGCCGCCATCCTCGCCGCCTGGGACGAGCGCCCGGCGGTCGACATGCTCTACGGCATCGGCGGCACGCCCGAGGGCGTCACCGCGGCCTGCGCGGTCAAGGCGCTCGGCGGCCGCATCATCGGGCGCATCTGGCCGCGCAACGACGAGGAGCGGCAGGCGGCGGTCGACGCCGGCTACGACCTCGACCAGGTCCTCGACACCGACGACCTCGTGTCCGGAGAAGACTGCTTCTTCGCCTGCACGGGCATCACCCCGGGGCAGCTCCTCGCCGGCGTGACGTTCGACGGCCACGGCGCCGTCACCGAGTCGCTCGTCATGCGCGGCAAGTCGGGGACGATCCGCGTCATCAAGGCGCGCCACCGCCTCGAGAAGCTCCGCGAGTACGCGAGCATCGACTACTGAGCGGGCGGCGCCGGCCGCTCCGCGACAGCCACCGATCAGCCCTCCCAGGGGTCCCGGGCGAGGCGCCCGCGCACCTGCTCGGCGAGCTCGTCCGGCGCGGTGGTCGCGAGCAGCCGTCCGGGGAACCGCGAGACCTCGTGGAGCGCGCGCACCCGGTGGCAGTCGCGGACGAGGAGGAACAGGGCCGCCTCGCCGTCGGCGAGGTCGTCGCCCATCCGGCGCATCTCGCCGTCGTCGATGCCGTAGTCGCGCAGCTTGCCGAAGAGCCCGCCGGCGGCCGCCCCGAGCGCCGCCCCGACGAGCGGCACGCCGACGAAGAGCCCGGCGACCGTCCCCCACCAGGCCCCCGAGACCGCTCCCTGTCCGGTGGAGACGTCCCGCGTCTGCTGGATCCGTACCCGGCCGCCGACCTTCGTCACGATGGCGGCGTCCTCCAGCTCGAGCTGCCGGTGCGCGACCAACCGGCTCGTGGCGAGGAGGGCCTCCTGGGCGCGGAGCGGGCCGTCGAAGGCGAACGCCCAGAGGTCTCCGTCGCTGGCGCCGGTCGCGGCAGCGAGACCGCTGCGGGCCTGGCGCTCCTCCTCGGTCAGGACGTCCTCGTCCGCTGCCGTCAGTTCGTCCGTCCCTCGTGGGGTCCCGTCGGTCACCGTTCCACCTCCGCTGTCGCACGTCCACGGTCGAGCCGGCGGTCGAGGAACTCCGAGACGGCCCTCGCGATCTCGTCCGGGTACTCGATCAGCGCCCCGTGCGTGCCGCCCTCGATCTCGACGAGCTCCGCGTCGGGGAGCACCTCGACCATGCGCTCGCCCAGCGCCGGCGGCGAGAAGCGGTCCTCGGACCCGACGACGACCTGGACGGGCACGTCGACCTCGTCGAGCCACGGGCCGGCGTCGAAGCGGTGCATGCCCTTCGCGATCTTGAGCGCCACCATGGGATCGACGCGGTCGAAGTGCTCGAAGTAGGGACGCATCCCCTCGTAGGGCGTCTCGGGGCCCAGCGCGCGGATCAGGCGTGCCAGCGGCAGGGCGATCGGCGACCTGAGCGTCAGCCCGACGAGGCGCTGGACCCGACGGGGGGAGAGCTGGAGGCCGAGCGAGGCGAAGGGGAACAGGTAGATGCCGAGCTTGCTGCCGTAGAAGGTGTGCAGCGGCGAGGCGTAGGGCCCGGTGATGAGCGACAGCGCAGCGACCCGGTGGGGGACCGTGCGCCACGTCTGCAGCGCGACCTGCACGCCCATGGAGTGGCCGACGACCGCGACGTCGAGCGCGCCCTCCGCCGCGAGCACGGACGCGACGTCGTCGGCGAACTTCTCCACCGTGTAGTCGGACGACGAGACCCCGAGCGCCCGGTACCCCGGCGGCCGCGGGTCCGTCGACGCGCCCACCCCGCGGTAGTTGAGGACGACGACCCGGTGGGTCTCCATCCACGTCGGCGCCGCGTACATCCAGAAGTTGTCCGGGCACATGTAGCCGGAGCACAGCACCATCCACGGGCCGTCCTCGGGCCCCCGCACCGTGTAACGGATGCGCGCACCGTCCTCGGCGACGACCTCGCGGTCCTTCGGCCACACGTGCCCGCCGCGGTCGCCCGGCCAGGCCGGGGCGGTCTCGGTCGTTGACGGGGCGGACACACGGCCTCGCGGGTCGGGTGGGACCAGCGTAAGCGACCCCCGCGGGGGGATCGGCGGCCGGACGTCCGTTCCCTCCGGAGCCGAAAGGACGCGTTCACCTCCCGTTCACCTGGGCCCGCTTCACTCCCTGACGGGACCCGGTCCCTCCGGCTCCACTCCTCCACCCGTTGGGGAACCCATGAGGAACGAGATGACCGTCGACCCGTCACCGACGGACGCCGCCACCGCGCCGGCGCCCGCGGACCACCCCGCCATCGAGGACCCGGTCTTCGAGCTGCGCGACGTCGCCGTCCACTACGGGGCGTTCACGGCGGTCCGCGAGATCGCCTTCGACATCCCGCGGAACGAGATCACCGCGCTGATCGGGCCGTCCGGCTGTGGGAAGTCGACGCTGCTCCGCTCGCTCAACCGCATGAACGACCTCATCCCCGGGGCACGCGTCGACGGCTTCATCGGCTACCACGGGCAGGACATCTACGCCCGCGACGTCGACCCCGTCGAGGTCCGTCGCCGCATCGGCATCGTGTTCCAGAAGCCCAACCCGTTCC
>JAHWKB010000303.1 GCA_019348115.1 Actinomycetota bacterium
ATCGCCCCGACCCTGTGGGTATGCGGGGGACAGCCTGTGGGCAGCCTGTGGACAGCCGCCGGCGTCCCCGCGCTGCGGTTGGCACCATGCGTCCGGCCCGCCGGGGTCGGCGGCCCGCTGACCTGCAGCGATGTCACCTGACCGCCGTCCACATCGTGTCCACAGTCTGTGGAGCCCCGCCGTTCCGGCGCGTCGCGCGTGCCCGTGCACGGCCCGCACGAGTGCGCAGCCGGGCCCCCGGTCCGGGCGGCGACGTGGTACGCGGCGCGCGACACGACGGCCGACGGGGCCGGCGGACGAGCGGACGAACGAGGAGACGACGACGGTGGGACGGTCACGGGCGACCCGCACGGTCGAACGGCGGCCGGCGACGGACGGACGCCCCGAGCTCGAGCTCGTCCGCTCCACCCGCCGGCGCCGCTCGGCGAGCGCCCAGGCCCGGGACGGCCGGCTCGTGGTGCAGCTCCCGGCGGGCCTCCCGGCGGCCGAGGAGGAGCGGCTGATCGCCGGCCTGGTCACGAAGGTGACCGACCGCCTGCGCTCGAAGGTGCTCGACGACGAGGGGCTCCTGGTCCGCGCGGCGGCGCTGGCCGACCGCTACGTCGACGGCGTCCGGCCGGTGTCGGTGACGTGGTCGTCGCGGATGGCGAAGCGCTACGGCTCGTGCTCGTACGCCGCCGGCACGATCCGGATCAGCAACCGGCTCGCCGGCGCCCCCGACTACGTCATCGACAGCGTGCTCGTGCACGAGCTCGCCCACCTCGTCGAGCACGACCACGGGCCGGCGTTCAAGCGGATCGTCGCCCGCTACCCCCACGAGGAGCGCGCGCGGGCCTTCCTCGCCGGCCTCGAGTTCGCCGAGCAGCGCGGCGTCCTCCCCGACCCGGCGTCCGACTAGGCCTCGTCGTCGTCCTCGCGCTCGGCGCGGCGCTCGTCGGCGGAGCGCTCCACCGGCGCGTCGCCGAGCCCGTCGAAGAGGGACGACGCGTCGTCGGGGACGTCCTCGCCGGCGGCCATGCGCTGCAGCCAGCTGTCGGGGTCGACGAGCTCGTCGCGGTCGGGGAGGTTCTCGGGGTGCGCGAGGGCGCGCTGGAGGCCCTCGGGGCCGTGGGCCTCCTCGACGGCCGCGACGAAGCGTTCGCCGATGGTCTCGTCCTCGGGGCGGAGGTCGAGGCCGAGGAGCTGCGCGAGGAGCTCCTCGCCGCTGCCCTTCGTGGCACGCCGGCGCCGGAGCACCTCGTCGATGCGGTCGAGGCCCGGGAGCCGGCCGGCGGCGACGCGGGCGACCGCGGAGCGGGCCCACGCGGACACGAGCGCGAGGACGCCCTGGATGCGCTCGAGGACGCGGCGCTGCTCGGGCGTGGGCTCGATGCGGAAGTCGCCGGCGCGCTGGAGGGCGTCCTGCATCGCCTGGGGGTCGCTCGGGTCGATGCCCATCATCCCGCGGGACAGCTCCTGGAGCTTCTCGGCGTCGACCTGCGTGCCGTTGGCGAACTGCGCGATGAGGCCGTGGAGGTGGGCCTCGAGCCACGGGACGGCGTGGTAGAGCCGGCGGTGGGCGGCCTCGTGGAGCGCGAGCGCGAGCGCGACCTCCATGGGGTCGAGGTCCCAGTCACCGAACGCCTCCTCGACGTTGACCGGGATCGTCACGGCCGTCGCGCGCCCTGCGGTCGGCAGACCGAGCTCGTACTGGCCCAGGAGCTGGCGGGCGAGCTGGCCGATGACCTGCCCCGCCTGCATGCCGGTGAGCATGGCGCCCATGGGCTGCAGCATCGAGGACAGGTCCATCCCGCCGAGTCCGCCGAGGAGCCCCCCGAGGCCCATGGCGTCGAGCTGGCGGGTCATGTCCTCGTCCTGGAGCTGGTCCTGCGCGAGGTCGCCCATCGCCTTGGTCGAGGCCCGCGCGACCGGTTCGACGAGCGGGCGCATGCCGTCGATGGCGGCGTTGGCCCACTCCTGTCGGCTCCCCACGAGGAGCCGTCCGCCGTCGGGGGGCGCCGGGAGGGACGAGTCGTCGAGCCAGTGCTCCGCGATGCGCAGCGCCTCGGTCGCGCGCTCGCGCTCCTCGTCGGTCGCGGCGCGGTCGCCCTCGGCGGCCACCTGGATCGCGGCCTGGCGGGCGAGGTCCCAGTTGACGGGTCCGGACCCGGCGCCGGTCAGCATCGACTGGATCTGCGCGAACAGGCCGCTGCCCCCCAGCTGCTCCATCATGCGGCGGAGCTCCTCCGGCATGCCGGCGAAGGGGTCCTCGTGCGGTTCGGGGTGATCGCTCATGGGCCCAGTCTGGCAGGTGCCGGCACGACCTGCCGTGGCCGCACCGGTCGCCCGGCCCGGGCCCGCGGTGCGTCGGTAGGCTCCTCCCGGTCGGAAGAGGGGACAGGGACGATGCCAGGACGCGACGCCCCGACGGGGACGCTCACCGTCGCCGTCACGGGGGTCGGCGGGCTCATCGGCCGCCGGCTCGTGGCCGAGCTCGACGAGCGTGCCGAGGTCGGCCGCATCCTCGGGCTCGACATCCGCGCGCCCGAGGGCCTCGCCGCGCCGAAGCTCGACCTCCGCCACGCGGACGTCCGTCAGCACGACCTCGGTGGGGTCCTCGCCGGCGTCGACACCGTGGTCCACCTCGCGTTCCAGCTCGACCCGATCGCCGACGAGGCGCTCATGCGCGCCATCAACATCGACGGCACGAAGAACGTCTTCGAGGCGGCCGCGGCGGCGGGCGTGCGCAAGGTCGTCTACGTCTCGTCCGGGGTGGTCTACGGGGCGCACCCGGACAACGACTTCCCGTTGACCGAGGACAGCCCCGTCCGCGCCAACCCCGACTTCAACTACGCCGAGCACAAGGCCGAGCTGGAGGTGTGGCTCGCCGACTGGGTCCCGGCGCACCCCGAGCTGACCGTCACGATCCTGCGACCGTCGATCGTCGCCGGCCCCGGCGTGCAGAACTTCATCACGCGCATCCTCGAGCAGCCGCGGTTCACGGC
>JAHWKB010000304.1 GCA_019348115.1 Actinomycetota bacterium
CCGACCCGCCACTCCCCCGACTTGATGAACTGCACCACGCCGCCCTTCCAGCCGCGGGCGACCGCGCGGATGAGCGTGCCGAAGGCCGCGGTGGACTTCCCCTTGCCGTCCCCGGTGTTGACCATCACGATCGACGGCGCGTGGACGCGGTCCGGCGTGCGGTGCTCGGTCGGCGGCTGCTGCTTCTCGGTCAACGGCGGGCTCTTTCGGTCAGGGGCGGTACAGGGGGAGGCTCAGCGCGAGCAGGAGCCGCTCGATCTGGAGCTCGGGGGCCCCGTTGCGCTCGAACGCCTCCCGGCAGCGCTCGACCGCACCCAGCCCGGCGACGACGTCGGGGAGGGTCATCCGCTCGACGTCGCGGGCGAGCGCGCTCTGGTGGTCGACGTTGACGAGCGTCGACGGATCGGCACCGGCGGAGACCGCGAGGAGGTCGCGGAGGTAGGAGGCGAGGTCGTCCAGCAGCATCCCGAGAGCGCGCCGCTGCTCCTGACGCTCCAGACGCTCGAAGCGCTTGGTGAGGCGCTGCTTCACCCCCGGTGGCCATCCCTGGTCACGCTCGACGCCGTACGCCTCCTCGAGCCGCTCCATCTCGCCGGCGTGGACCTCCTTGAGGGCGGCGCTCCGCGTCCGGCTCCACGCGACGAGCTCCTTCGCCATCGGCACCACCGCACCGGGCCCACGCTCGGCGAGCTCCGAGACGATCGCGAGGTGCCGCCACCTCGCCTCGGCGAGCTCCGGGTCGGCGAGGTCGCGCAGCCGGTCGGGGGAACCCATGGCGGCACGCACCCGGGCGGCGCGGTCGTCCGGAGGGATGCCGAGCCGCTCGGCGAGCGTCGCCATCGCGTCCGGCGTCCACGGGACGAAGTCGACCCGCCGGCAGCGCGACACGATGGTGTCGAGCAGGAGCCCGTCCTCCTCGACGTCGAGGAGCCACACGACCGACGCCGGCGGTTCCTCGAGGACCTTGAGGAAGGCGTTCTGGGCGCCCTCGTTCATGCGGTCGGCGGCGACGATCCGGAGGACCTTGCGGCGGCCCTCGGTCATGGTGCGGGTCGCGGCGGGGATCCACTCGGACCGCACGGCGTCGACGACGTGGAACTGGCCTTCCGGCTCGAAGTCGAGCACCGCCGGGTGGGCGCCGCGGGCGATGCGCTCGCAGGTGGAGCAGGTGCCGCAGCCGACGGCGGGGTCGTCGGACACCGGGCAGTTGAGCGCGGCCGCCAGCGCCCGTGCCGCCTCGCGCTGGCCGACGCCGGAGGGCCCGACGAGGAGCCAGGCGTGCGCGACCTGGTCCCCGGCGAGCGCGCTCGTGAACGTGCGGACCGCGGCGTCCTGCCCGAGGACGCCGCGCCAGGTCGCGACCGGATCGGTGACCGCGGTCACCTCGACACCTCGGCGTTCTCGGGCGGCCGCAGCAACCCACGGTGCCGGAGGAGCGGCAGGACCGCGCGCCGGATCTCGTCCCCCAGGTCGTCGACGGCGCGGGTCGCGTCGAGCACGAGGTAGCGGGGCGGGTCCCCGGCCGCCCGCTGCCGGAAGCCGTCGTTCACCAGCTCGTGGAACGGCAGGCCGCCCGCCTCCATGCGGTCCGGCTCGGTGCCGGCGCGGCGCAGCCCCTCCTCCGCGTCGACGTCGAGGAGCACGACGAGGTCCGGCTGGAGGTCGTCGGTGGCCCAGCGGTTGAGCTCCTCGACCTCGTGGTCGCCGAGGCCCCGGGCCATGCCCTGGTAGACGATGGAGGAGTCGACGTAGCGGTCGCAGAGGACGACGGTCCCCTCCGCGAGGGCGGGGCGGATGACCTCGTCCGCGTGCTGCGCGCGGTCCGCGGCGAAGAGCAGGGTCTCGGCGCGGTCGGTGAGCTCGGCGCCCGGGTCGAGGAGCATCCCGCGGACGAGCTGGCCGAGCCGGGTCCCCCCGGGCTGTCGCGTCACGATCACCCGCCCTCCGGACTCCTCCACCGCCCGGGCGAGGAGCGCGATCTGGGTCGTCTTGCCGGCGCCCTCGCCGCCCTCGAACACCACGAAGAACCCCGTGCCGTCCGAGTCGGACGCGGGGACCGCGGGGGTCGCGAGGTCGAGGTCGCCGGCACGGTCGACCACGTGACGGATGGACCGTCCGGTCCAGATGGCGCCCCCCATCGCGACGAGCCCCGCGAGGATCAGCGTGCCGCGGACGCCACCGATGGCGTACGCGTAGGGCGGGGTCTGGCCGGCCGTCTCGATGCCGATGATGCCGACGAGGAAGGGCCCGACGACGAGCGAGACGAACAGCGCCGCACGGACACCGGTGTTGAAGGCGGCGAACGTGCGGCCGCGGATCTCGTCGGCGGAGCGCTCCTGCAGCATCGTGTAGCCCGTGACGAAGGAGAGCCCGGCGCCGGCGCCCATCACGAACGCGGGGAGAGTCGACAGGTCGAGCCGTGGCATCAGGGCGGTGACGACGAGCGCGACGCCGGCGAGCCCGATGCCGGGCGCGAACAGCCGCTCCTTCGCCACGCGACGCGACGCGGGACCGGCCGCGGCGAGGCCGAGGAACAGCCCCGCTCCCACCACGGCGCCGAGCACACCGAAGCCCGAGTCGCCGGCGTTCACGATCGTGACGAACAGCTTCCCGACCCCGCTCGCGACGACACCGGCCGCGACGAAGGCCGCCATGACGCCGATCACGAGCGCCCGGATGAGCGGGTGGCTGGCGATGAACGCGAAGCCCTCGCGGAGCTCGTTCCACGCGCCGCCGTCCGACCCGCGGCTGCGGACCCCGCTCGGCCCGGTGCGGCGCTCCATGGGGATGCGGTAGATGAACCCGGCCGAGATGAAGAAGCTGAGCGCGTTGATCCAGATGGCGAGGGCCGCGGGGCGCTCGGCGAACAGCGGCACGTCGCCGAACAGGGCGTTGCTGCCGCCGACGAGGAGCGCGAACGCCGCGGCGCCGAGCGGGAGCGTGCCGTAGGTCACCATGAGGTTCAGCTGGTTGGCGGGGACCAG
>JAHWKB010000091.1 GCA_019348115.1 Actinomycetota bacterium
CGGTGGGTGATGAACTGCGAGCCCTTCAGCACGAACTCGAACCCGGCCGGGGCGGTCTCGGCCCAGCGTCGCGCCGCCGTCTCGCGCGCCAGTCGGTAGAAGGTCGAGTTCACCTCGACCGTGGGGAACCACTCGACGTAGTGCGCGAGCCAGCGCGCCGTCCCCACGCCCGGCGGGTAGACGGTCCCCCGCCAGTCGTCGTACTGCCAGCCGCTCGTGCCGACACGGACCTCGCCCGCCACGCGTCCTCCTCGGGGTGTTCCCCCGAGGAGTATCAGCTGGCCGCGACGAGCACGAGGTCCTCCTCCGGCGTCCCGACCGTGACCGGCGCCGCGCCCCGCCGGATCTCGTCGACGCGGACGAGCGCGATGCCGGCCAGGACCAGCACGCCGCCGGCGAGCTGGACCGGACGCAGGGACTGTCCGACGAGGAGCCACGCGAACAGGACCGCGAACAGCACCTCGGTCAGGCCCACGAACGAGGCGACCCGCGCCCCGAGCCGGCGCGCGCCGGCGATGCCGGTGACGTAGGCGACCACGGCGGCGACGAGCGAGAGCCCGAGCACCGGGACGACCCAGCTGGTCGTGTGGTCGAGGAGGACGACGTCGACGCGCGGGGCGGCCATCGGCAGGACGCCGGCGAGCGCCGCCACCCCGAGGACGGTCGCGCCCACGGCGAGCCCGCCCCAGGCGACCGTCAGCGGCGGGAGCGCGGTGTCGGTGCCGGCGGAGACGACGAAGTAGGTGGCCAGCCCCACGGCCGCCCCGAGCCCCCACAGGATCCCGACGGGGTCGAGGACGGCAGCGCTCCCGATCTCGAGGACCAACCCGAGACCGCCGACCGCGGCCACCGCGCCGGCGAGCGTGAGCCCGCCGGGTCGCTGCCGGTGTCGGAGCCACATCCACGCGACGACGAGGAGGATCCCGGAGTACTCGAGGAGCAGCCCCACGGCGACCGAGAGCCGCTGGATCGCGAGGAAGTAGCACAGCTGGGCGCCGGCGACGGCGGCGACGCCGTAGACGAGGAGCATGGGGCTGCCGGTCCGGAGCGCCCGGCCGGTGCCGCGGAGCGCGAGGAGCCCCGGGAGGGTCAGGACGAGCGCCGCCAGGCCGACGCGGACGGTCACGGCCGCGCCCGGGGTCCAGCCAGCCTGGAGGAGGCTCGCCGCGAACGCCCCCGAGGTGCCGAACGCGGCGGCGGAGGTGACGGCGAGGCCGAGCCCGGCGCCCGTCGGCTGCGATCCATCCACGGCAGGTCTCCCTCGCACCCCGTCGTGTAAGTACCATGAGGATCGACGGTCCTGACAGCCTACGGCGAGTTCCGTAAGGAGCCAAATGGTCTTCGCTCATGACACCGAGACGGCACTCGCCGGGGTGGCGGCGTTCGTCAACACCGCGTCCGAGGACCCGGACGGGCTCGCGGACGTCGCCGCGCTGGACGCCTTCGCCGAGACGTGGAGCTGGACGGGGCGACGACGTCGGGACGAGGAGGAGCTGGCCGAGCTCCGGGCGCTGCGTCCCTCGCTCCGACGGCTCTGGGAGCTCGACGAGGACGACCTCGCCGCCGAGGTGAACCGCATGCTGCGCGAGGCCGGCGCGCTCCCCCAGCTCGTGGCGCACGACGGCTGGGGCTACCACCTCCACGCGACCGCCCCGGACGCGCCGCTCGTCGACCGCATGGCCGTCGAGGCGGCCATGGCCTTCCTCGACGTCGTCCGCCAGGGCGAGCTCGAGCGTCTGCGGACCTGCGACGCCGACGACTGCGACGACGTCCACGTCGACCTGTCGCGGAACCGCTCGCGCCGCTTCTGCAGCCCCACCTGCGCGAACCGCGTCCACGTCGCCGCGTTCCGGTCGCGGCAGGCCGACGGCTCGTGACGGCCTCGGGTCAGCCCTCGAGCCTGCCGGCGCCCGGCCTCCGCGAGGTCGCCACGATCTGGTGGGACGTCGAGCGGGATCCCATCGTCACGTGGACGGACGGCGCGGTCTTCGAGCTGGCGGACCCCGAGGGCGGCGGTCGCCTCGAGCTCGCCCGCTTCGACCCGCCCCCCGAGGATCCGCGTGCGGTCGCCGCGGTGCTGGCGGACGGGCTCGCCGCCTGCGACTTCCCGCCGACCGGCGACGGCGCGTCACCGGCGAACGTCGCGGCGGCGCTCCGCGCCGCGGGGCGGTCCGAGCGCCCCGGGTGAGCCCGTCCACGCCGCGAGGCGGCTCCTGGGGAGGAGCCGCCTCGGAGGCGTGGTGGAGCGGGCAGAGCGACGGCGGGACGTCCGTCCGCTCCCCTCCGGTGGGGTCAGGCACCCGCTCCGACGGCGTGCTCGGCCTCGTACTCCGGTGCGGGCTCGAGCACCTCGGTCTTGTCGTAGCCGAGGTACTTGATCAGTCGGTTCTGGGCCGACAGCAGGATCAGCGGTTCGTCGCCCGTGTTCTCGAACTGGTGCACCGTGTTCTGCGGCACGTAGATGGTGTCGTCGGCGTTGAACTCCGCGACGACCGGGTCCTTCTTGATGCGGGCGTAGAACCGTTCCGCGATCTCGTGCTGGACGTCCCACTGGAGCGAGCGGCCGGAACCGGAGATGACGTAGAGCACCTCGTCGGACATGTGCCAGTGCTTGCCGGAGCGGCTCCCGACGGGGATCTTCTGCTCGTAGATGTCGACGCTGAACGCGCGGGCGTCGATGTCCTTGTTCAGCCGGTGCCGGATCCAGCCGTCGGGCGTGAGCTCCCACTCGGCGTCGTCCTCGGAGAGGACCTTCTTCTTGTCCTCGACGCCGGGGGTCCAGATGCGCGACCAGTCCTCGCGGGGGCCGTACTCGTCCTCGTTCTCGATCGGCCCGCTGCGGCCCTGCTGGAGGAGGCCGAAGTACATCCACGTGGACTTGGCCTTCATGACGAGCGCCTTGGCCTTCACGTCGCCGTCGTTGAAGTGCCGGTGCACGGAGTCGGTGTGGACGATGACGACGTCGCCCTGCTTCCACGGGTACTTCTGGTCGTCGTGGATCTCGTACCCCGAGCCCTCGAGGATGTAGAAGACCGCCTCGTTCTGGTGCCCGTGCCCGTGGTTGGACTTCCCCGCGGGGATCTCGACGAAGTGGACCTGCAGGTTCTGGGTGAGGAACGGCTCGTCACCGGGGCCGATGCGCCACCAGGTCTTCGAGTCCTTGGAGTCCCCCGAGTGGGCGACCGAGGCGTCGTCGACGACGACCTCGTTGCCGCGGACACGTGGGGCGGCGCGCTGCTCCTCGCGGATCTGGTCGAGCGCGTACTTCTCGGAAACGATGCCGCGTAGGAAGACGCGGCCCTCGGACTCGCCCATCGTGCGATGCTCCTCGTCGATGCCGTTACTGTAGACTAAGTGTCATACCATATGACCGTCGGAGGTGCACGCGTGACCGGCACGGACCTGTTCCAACCGGTGAACGCCGGACGTGTCTCCGCGGAGATCGTCGAGCAGATCAAGGCGGCCATCCGCGCGGGCCGTCTGAACACCGGAGACCGCCTGCCGCCGGAGCGCGAGCTCACCGATCTCTTCGGCGTGAGCCGCGTCACGGTCCGGGACGCACTCCGCGTCCTGGAGGCCAACGGGCTCGTCCAGATCCGTGTGGGTGCCGGAGGAGGCGCATTCGTCACCGCGCCGGGGACGGGGTCGGTCGGCGAGGGCATCTCGAACATGCTGCTCATGCGCACCGTGTCGCCTGCGGACGTCACGGAGACGCGCATGATCCTGGAGGTCGGCATGCTGCCGCTGGTGTGCGAGCGCGCCACGGAGGACGACCTCGCCGTCCTCGAGGAGATCTGCGAGCGTGCCGAGGCGTCCCTCGAGGACGCTGCCGACTACGACGTCGCGCTGTCCGCCGAGTTCCACGCCCAGCTCGCCAACGCGACCCACAACGAGGTCATCCGCCTGCTCACGGAGCCGCTGCACCATCCCCTGGAGCTCTCCCTCCGTGAGGCCAAGAGTCGGGCCCCCGAGATGGGCATCGAGGGATCCAAGGAGCACCGCAAGCTCGTCAAGGCGATCCGCGACCGCGACCCCGACCAGGCGCAGGCCATCATGCGTCGCCACCTCGGGCGCACCGCGGCCCGCGTCCGCGCGAGCGGCTGACCTGCCGGCCGAGCCCGCTCCGTCCTCGGCGACCGAGGCACGGCCGCTGTCGATGCGGTCGCTGGTCCCGCTGTTCGCCGCTTCGGCCGTCATCACCCTCGGCGAGGGCAGCATCCAGGTCGTGCTCGGCCCGTACCTCGAACTCCGCGGGCTCTCCGCCGCGCTCATCGGCACGGTCACGATGACCTACGGGGTGGCCGCGCTCGCCGCGCGGCTCGGCTCCGGGGCCCTCTACCGGAGCGCCCGGGCCCCGTGGCTCGTGGCCGGCGGGTGCGTGTCCATGGCGATCGCGTTCGCGCTCCTCACGACGACCGGCTCGCCGCTGCTCATCGCCGTGCTGCTCGGCGTCGACGGCGCCGGGTACGGCGTCGCCACCACCGCCGGCATGGCCGCCGTGCTCGAGCGGTACCCACGCAACGCCAACGCCGGCTCGGTGATGGGCTGGTACACCGGCGCCACCGGCGCCGGGTACGCCGTCGCCGGCTTCGCCGGCGGACCGCTGGCGGACGCCCTGGGCATCGTGCCGGCCATCCTCATCATCGCCGCCGCACCGGCGGTCGCGGGCGTGCTGCTGCTCGGCATCCTGCGCGGCACGGCCCCCGTCGTCGCCGGCGACCGGAGCAACGACGTCTCGGTGACGGCAGCCTTCCGGGCGGTCACCCCGACGGTGTGGCTCGCCTTCGCCGTGGCGTTCTACGTGGCTCTCGTCAACGGCGGGCTGCTCACGTTCTTCCCCATCCACGCCCTCGCCATCGGGCTGTCGCTCACGGCGGTCGGGACGCTCTTCGGCGTCCACGGCGCCGCGGCGACGGTCGTGCGGTTCCTGTCGGGGCCGCTGTTCCGGTTCGTGGACTACCGCCGGTCGCTGCCGTGGATGGTGGCGATCAACGCCGCAGCGGTGATCTCGCTGTCCCTGACGGGCCGCTGGGTGCTGCTCGCCGTCGCCTGGGGGACGATCGGGCTCACCCGTGGCGTCCTCCGGGTGGCGTCCAGCGCGCTCGTCATGGACGACACGGCCGACGCCGGCGACCAGGCACGGGGCGCCGCGTCGACGGTCTACCTGGCGGGTCTGGACGTCGGCAAGATCCTCGGGCCCCCCATCGCCGGCGGCACGGCGCAGCTGCTCGGCCTGGGTCCGATGTTCGCGGTGATCGGGGCCGCCTTCGGGGCCATCTACCTCGTCACGGCCGTGCTCGTCCGCCGACGGCAGCGTGCCGACCCACCCGTGCCACTGGAAGGCAGTATGGTATGACCATATGCGCCGGGAGCCACGGGAGGGCAGGGTGGATCGTCGCTACGGGTCCGACCTCATGGTCGACGCCATCAAGGCCTGCGGGTTCCGCTACGTCGCCCTGAACCCCGGGTCATCGTTCCGGGGCCTGCACGACTCGCTCGTGAACTACGGCGGCAACGTCGATCCCGAGATGATCCTGGTGCCTCACGAGAAGATCGCGGTCGGGCTGGCGCACGGCTACGCCAAGGCCAGCGGTGAACCGATGGCCGTCGTCCTCCACGACCTCGTCGGGCTGCTCCAGGGCACGATGGGCATCTACTACGCCTACATCGACCGGGCGCCCGTCGTCGTCCTGGGCGGCGCCGGCCCGATGGACCAGGACCGCCGCCGCCCCAACATCGACTGGATACACAGCGCCAACGTGCAGGGCAACGCCGTCCGCGACTACACGAAGTTCGACGACCAGCCCTTCTCGGTCCGGGCGGTCCCCGAGGTCATCGCCCGCGCCAACCGCATCGCGCGTGAGCATCCGGCGGGGCCCGTCTACGTCGCGCTCGACGCCGGTCTGCAGGAGGACGAGCTCGAGGGCGACGAGCAGCTTCCCGACTTCTCCCGTCTGGGCGTGCCGTCGCCGATCGCGCCCGAGCCGGCGGCCCTGCGCCGGCTCGCCGAAGCCCTCACGGGGGCCGAGCGACCGGTGCTCGTCGCCGGCTACGCCGGTCGCGATCCGGCCGCCTTCGACCTCCTCGTGGAGCTGGCGGAGCTGGTCGGCATCGGCGTCGTCGACACGGAGTGGCGGCACAACTTCCCCAACCGGCACCCGCTCAACGTGACCGGAACGGACGCGCTGGACGAGGCCGACTGCGTGCTCTTCCTCGACGTGAAGGACTTCGGCAAGCCCACCCAGCGCCTCGACAAGGTGACGCGACGGATCACCTCGCGGATCGCCGAGGGCGCGACCGTCCTCGACCTCGGCTTCAACGACCTCGGCATCTCCGCCTGGTCGCACGACTTCGCCCAGGTGCACGAGACCGACATCCAGGTCACGGCCGACACCGCCGTGGCCCTGCCGCAACTGCTCGACCTGTGCCGCGAGCTGGTGGCGTCCGGCGGTCGCGACCGCGGGGCGTGGGCGCGGCGCTGCACCGAGCTCCACGACGCCACATGGCGAGGGTGGCAGGAGCAGGCCGACGCCGACCGGGACCTGCGCCCGGTCGCGACCTCCCGCCTGGCGAGCGACGTCTGGGAGGTGATCCGGCACCACGACTGGGTCCTCACCGCCGGCACGGCGAACGACTGGGCCAAGCGGCTCTGGGACTTCGACCGTGGCTACCGCCACCCCGGCCGGAGCCTCGGCACGGCGACGCAGATCTCGATCTCGCTCGGTGTCGCGCTCGCCCACCGGGACCACGGCCGGCTCGTCGTCGACCTCCAGCCGGACGGCGACCTGATGTTCGACCCCGGCGCGCTGTGGGTCGCCGCCGCCCACCGCATCCCCATGCTGGCCGTCATGTACAACAACCGCGCGTACTACAACGACTGGGAGCACCAGGAGCGCATGGCGCGGCAGCGCGGCACCCCGATGGAGCGGGCCGCGATCGGCATGGAGATCGACGGTCCCGCACCGGACTTCGCCCAGGTGGCACGGGGGTTCGGCTGGTACGCCGAGGGCCCCATCGACGACCCGGAAGAGGTGCAGGACGCCGTCCGGCGCGCCGCCGACATCGTCGCCTCGACGGGCCAGCCGGCGCTCGTCGACGTCGTGTGCCAGTACCGATGAACCGCCCCCTGCGCCGGCTCGTCACGTCGACCTCACGACGGAACTTCGTCACGACACCGGCCGTGGTCGCCCTCGAGCAGGTCGCGGCGCGACGTCGCGTCGACCTCCGGTGGACCCTTCTCCTCCTGTGGGGCTACGCGCAGTACCGGTGGGCCGGCGACTACCGCAACGCCCGCGGCGGCGGCGGGCCGGGACAGAGCGGCCCGCCCCCCGAGCGCCTGGTCGACACCGGCCCGTACGCCTGGACGCGCAACCCCATGTACCTGGGGCACCTCGTCTTCCTCACCGGCCTCACGCTCACGACGCGCTCGCCCCTGGCCGCGCTGGCCCTCGTCGGGAACATCCCCTGGTTCGACCGCCACGCGCGACGCGACGAGGAGCGCCTGACCGAGCTCTTCGGACAGGCGTACCTCGACTACCGCGAGCACGTGCCGCGGTGGCTCCCGCGGCGACCGCGGTGACCTCCCCCGACCGCGTCGACCGCGATGCCCTCGACCCGCAAGCCACCGCGCTCGTGCTCTTCGACCTCCTCGAGGGCTACCGCGAGGCCGCCGAGGAGGCGGGCGCCATCCCCGTCCTCGTCCGGCTCGCCGACGCCTGCCGCGACCGGAGCGTCCCGGTGTTCCACGCCGTCGCCGACCACCACCCCACCGGCGTCGACTACGGCCGGACGCTGACGGACGTGGACCGGCACCACCGACCGTACGGCCGCCACGAGCCACCGCCGGCCACGTACGGCCACGGGGCCGCCGGCCGCCGGATCCTCCGGGAGCTCGGCCCCGCCGAGACGGACGAGGTGATCCCGAAGCACCGGTGGAACGCGTTCTTCCAGACGCATCTCGAGCTGGCGGTCCGCACGCGCGGCGTCGACACGGTTCTCCTGGCCGGCGGATCGACGCACGTGGGCATCGCCGCCACCGCCTACGCCGCCCGCGACCTCGACCTCCACGTGGTCGTGGTCCGCGACGGGTGCACCGGGCGGCAGCCGCAGCGCGACCTCCTGCTTGACGAGATCCTGCCCCGCCTCGCGCGCGTCCGCACCACCGACGAGATCATCGAGATGCTGGACCGGAGCAGCCCTCCGCCGACGAAGGACACGACGTGAGGACGACCACCCTCGGCCCCGCCCGGCGGGCCATCAGCGTGCTGGGGCTCGGGTGCATGTCCATGTCGCATCCGGGGCGGGACGAGGAGGAGTCGCTGTCGGTCCTCCGAGCCGCGCTGGATGCGGGCATCACCTTCCTCGACACGGCCGACAAGTACGGCAAGGGGCACAACGAGCGTCTCGTCGGCACGGCCATCGCCGGCCGACGCGACGAGGTGACCGTCGCGACGAAGGTCGGGTTCGTGGGCTCGAGCCGTGACCCGAAGCCCGTCGACGGGAGCCCCGACCACATCCGGCGATCCTGCGACGCGAGCCTCGCGCGTCTCGGCATCGAGCGCATCGACCTCTACTACCTCCACCGCGTGGACCCCGAGGTGCCGATCGAGGAGTCCGTCGGCGCCATGGCCGCGCTGGTCGAGGCGGGCAAGGTGGCGCAGCTGGGCCTCTCCGAGGTCACCGCCGACACGTTGCGGCGGGCCTGGGACGTCCATCCCATCGCGGCCGTCCAGAGCGAGTACTCCCTCGCCGCGCGCGAGCTCGAGCGGGACGTCGTGCCGGCGTGCCGCGCGCTGGGCACGACCTTCGTCGCCTACAGCCCGCTCGGGATCGGGCTCCTGACGGGCCGGGTCCGGGCGCCGGACGACCTCCCGCCGGGCAACCGCCTCCCGAAGCAGTCGCGGATGGACGACCGGCACCGCGCCGCCAACCTCCGCATCGTCGACGAGCTCGCCGCGATCGCCGAGGACGTCGGCTGCACGCTCCCGCAGCTGGTGATCGCGTGGCTCCTCACCCGTGACGTCGTGCCCATCCCGAGCAGCTCGCGCCGGTCGTACCTGGAGGACAACCTCGGTGCGCTCGACGTGGACCTGGGCGAGGACGTGCTCGCCCGCATCGACGAGGTCGCGCCGGTCGGCGCGTTCACCGGCGAGCGGAAGTCATCCCTGGGGCTGCGGCTCGTCGGCCGCTAG
>JAHWKB010000014.1:0-11044 GCA_019348115.1 Actinomycetota bacterium
CGGCGTCGGCATCTGCCACGTCTACGTCGACCGCGCCGCCGACCTCGGCAAGGCCATCGACATCGTGGTCAACGCCAAGGCCCACCGGCCGTCGGTCTGCAACTCCGCCGAGACCCTGCTCGTCCACCGGGACGTCGCCGGCGAGTTCCTCGCCAAGGCCGCGGACGCCCTGCGGGGCGCCGGCGTCGACCTGCTGGGTGACGACCGCGCCCGCGAGCACACCGGGATGACCGCCGTCACCGACGAGGACTTCGCGACCGAGCACCTCGACTACGTGATGAACGTCGCGGTCGTGGACGACATCGACGGCGCGCTCCACCACATCGAGCGCTTCGGCACCAGCCACACCGAGGCGATCGTCACCGAGGACCGTGGCGCGGCGCGCCGCTTCCAGGCCGAGGTCGACGCTGCCGCGGTGATGGTCAACGCCTCGACGCGGTTCACCGACGGGGAGGTGTTCGGCTACGGCGCCGAGATCGGCATCTCCACGCAGAAGATGCACGCCCGCGGCCCGATGGCGCTGCCGGAGCTCACCACGGTCAAGTACCTCGTCGACGGCGACGGCCACATCCGCAGCTGATCTCGCCGGACCTCCGGGATGGTCGGAGGTCGCGACGTTGACACTGCGCGGTCCCCGGGGGACGCTGCTCGGGCACCCGGGAGTCGACATGTCCCTCGACGCGACGAGCCTGACCCCGCGGCTGTGTGTGTCAGCGGCGGCGCTGATCGGCGTGTCCTGCACCAGCGCCGCGGCACCGGTGGCCGCACCGGGCGAGCGCGGCACGGGAACGACGCTGAGCGCCGCTCCGTCGTCCCGCGCCGATGCGGCGGCGACGCGCGACGAGCTGGTCCTCAGCGGGGGTCACTTCGAGGTGACCGCATCCCGGCTCGCCGTCCGCCACGGGGCAACGGGGTCCACGGTGCAGGGAGACGTGCAGGCACGAGCGCTACGGTCGATCCGTGAGCTGCGGTTCGACTACTGCGGGCCGGCTCCGATGTTCCTGAGCGTCGACGGCTCCACCGTCGAGCCCACGGTCGACGGAGGCGTGCTCCGTGCGCCGCTGCACTGGCCGCTCGAGCCGGAGGAGCGCTTCAGCTTCCGCTTCGTGACCACCATGTCGGACCACGCGGGTTCGGATCCACCGGCCACGGAGGACATCGCCGACGCACTGCTGTGCCGGTGACTCGTGCGTCCCGGCCGGTACCACGGCCCGTCAGCGGTGCCAGGGGTCGGAGGGATGACGGCCGGGGCGGAAGCCGAGCGACCGGGCGAGGCCGGCGGCCTCGGCGAGGCCGTGGCCCACGACCGCCGGCGCGTGCGCGTCGCTCCCGAACGTGAGGGTGCGCCCGCCGACGTCGACCCACCACGCGACGATGCGTCGGTCGAGCGGGATGACCGTGTTGAGCTCGAGGGTCCGGTCCGTGCCGGCCAGGGCGCGCAGGACCTCGCGGAACTCCTCCTCGAAGCGCGTGACCGGGAACGCCGCCGGACCGTCGGGCCAGCGGCGGACCGCGTAGTCCACGTGCGCGAGCACCTCGAACCGGTCGCAGCCGGTGACGAGCTCGAGCATCTCCGACAGGTGGGCCCGGACGATGGCCTCGGGCGTCAGGTCGGGCGGGACGTCGCCGTGGTCGAGGCTGTCGACGATCCAGGGGCGTCCGTCGAGCTCGACGGTGTGCTGCGAGCCGAGGATGCGGTCGAACGCGCCGCTGGCCAGCAGCTCGTCGACCTCGTCCGGGAACCAGTGCGGCTCGCCCAGCTCGACGCCGGAGAGGATGCGGAGCTCGGGGAACCGCTCGCGGCAGTGCTCGAGCGAGGCGCGGTAGCCGTCGACGTCGAGCGGCGGGGGGTCGAACCGGCCGTCCGAGGCGACGCCACGGCCGTGGACCGTCATCCGCTCCTGCCGGTCGGGCGGGATGACCCAGCGTGTGATGTCGACGTGCTCGGTGAAGGCGATGGCGGGGAGACCGAGCTCGACCGCGCGGGCGCAGCTCCCCACCATGTCGCCGGCGGTCGCGTCCCACGACCACTGGGTGTGCGTGTGGCTGTCCGGAGGGAGTCCGGTCACGACGCCGCCTCCCTGCGAGCGAGGAAGGCGGCGGCGGCCTCGGGTCGGAGCAGGAACCAGCCGGCACCGAGCGGCACGAGCTGGCCCAGCAGCAGCGACAGCCCGAGGACGAGGACCAGCGCACGCCCGACGAGCAGGTTGGTGCGGAGGTCCTGGTGCCCCTGGGCGACGACGTCGGCCGCCTCTTCGGCGGTGGCGGCGTAGCGGTCGACGAGCGTGGAGGCCGACGCGAGCGTCGCGTGCAGGGCGCGGAGGTCGTCGGCGACGCGGGTCGTGCCGCGACGGACCCTGCCGAGGCCGTCGCCGGCGTCACGGATGAGATCGGCCTGTGCGCGGAGCTGCTCGGGGAGCCCGTCGAACTCGCGCTCGATCGCGCGCAGTGAGTCGTCGAACCGCTCATCCGGGTCGTAGGCGGGACCGAAGGGCAGCGCGGCCAGGCGTGAGAGGGTGGTGTCGATGGCGCTCGCGACGTCGATCAGCGCGGGAAGCGAGCCCTCGACCGCGTCGAGGCTGCCGGCGATCCCGTCGTCACTCAGTGACGCGACGCCGGCGAGGGCCTGCTCGGCGTCCCGGAGCGCCACGCTCAGCTCGCGCGTCGTCGTCTCGGTCTCGCCGACGGTCCGGGTGACGGCGTCGACCGTGTCGGCGCCGAGCTCCACCGTCGTCCGCAAGGCGTCGACCGCGTCGGCCGTGACGCCCAAGCTGTCGTCCAGCGCGCCGTCGAGCTCGTGGAGGAAGCGGAAGCCGACGGCCGCCCCGAGCACGCTGGTGACCGCACCGAGGAGGCCGACGGCGACCAGGACCCGTCCCACGAGCCGCCGGTCGAGGGTCGCGATCATGCGACCGCGTACGCCTCGGCGAGTTCGTCGAGGGCCTCCGACACCATGCCCATGAGGTCCCACAGGTCCGGGACGAGGTCACGGCAGGCGACCATGCCGACGCCCACGCGGTCCTCGTAGCTCATGACGGTGATGTTGAGGCCGATCCCGTCGGCGACGGCCGAGATGGGGTAGAGCGCCTTGATGCGCGCACCCGCGTAGTACAGCGGGATCGGGGGCCCCGGGACGTTCGAGATCACGCAGTTGAAGGGCAGGCGGAAGCGGTCGGCCCAGCGGGTCCTGGTCGCGACCCGGGCGGCGCGCGCCGCGAGCGCCGGGGCGCCGAACCGCGTCACGTCCTGGAGGAGCTGGGCGGGCACGGCCCCGGAGTGCTTCGCCACGGACATCCGGTGGGAGGTGTACTCGAGCTGCTCGTGCGGATCGTCGAGGTGGGTGGCCAGGGTGGCGACCAGCGCGGTGACCTGGTTGCCGGACGCGTCGTCATCGGCCTGCCCCCGGACGGAGATCGGGATCATCGCCTGCAGCGGCCGGTCGGGGAGCGCGTCGTGTAGCTCGAGGTAGCGCCGCAGCGCCCGCCCGCAGACGGTCATGATGACGTCGTTGACGGTCGCGTCGGCGGCGTTCTTGATCGCCTTGACGGTCGGCAGCGAGAGGTCGTCGTAGGCCCAGATGCGGTGCTGGGTGATGGTGCCGTTGAACGGGGTCGGCGGTGCCTGGAGGTGGGGGCGCTCGAGCATGCCGCCGTCGCCCACGCGTCTCCGGGCGGGCGTCGGCACGGCCATCTCGGCCAGCCCGCCGAGGCCGGGCAGGGCGCGCGCGGTCCGGACCGCCGTACGGGCGAGACGGAACGGCTGCTTGACGACGCCACGTCCGCCGCGCGCGAGCATCGCGAGGCGGCCCGGCTGCCGCTCGCCCTCGACCTCGGCCTGGACGCCGGTGGGAGGCGGCAGCGGCTCGAGGTCCACGAGCGCGGTGAGGAGCTCGGCTCCCGAGACGCCGTCGATGGCGGCGTGGTGGATCTTCGACACCAGCGCGACGTCGCCGCCGGCGAGTCCCTCGATGACGTAGAGCTCCCACAGCGGTCGGGTCCGGTCGAGCGGTCGCGCGTGGATCCGGGCCACCACCTCCGCGAGCTCCCGCGGCCCGCCCGGCGACGGGACGCCGGAGCGGCGCAGGTGGAACTCGAGGTCGAAGTCCGGGTCCTCCACCCAGTAGGGGAGGTCGATGCCGAACGGCACCTGCACGAGCTTCCACCGGAACGGGGGGAGCCGGTCGAGGCGCGACGCGATGAGGTCGCGGACGGCGTCGTAGCCCCAGCCCGCGGGGAGGGTGGCGCCGTCCAGGATGACCGCCGAGCCGACGTGCAGCGGCGTGGAGGCCGTCTCGAGGTTGAGGAAGGCGGTGTCGAGCCCGCTGAGCTGCTTCATGGCCGCGACCCTAGCCAGCCGTTTCGCCCCGGACCCTGGCGGGGACGTACCGTTCGTTCCCGGACCTCACCTCGCGGACCGCCTCGTCGCCCGTCCGCCCCTCCCATCGAGGAGCCCCAAGCGTGTCCACCGAGTTCACCGGCGTGCCCGACGTCCACGAGCGCCTCACGGCCGCCGGCTACCTGCCGGACGAGTCGATCGAGACCGTCGTCTACCTCGCCGAGCGGCTGCGCAAGCCCATCCTCGTCGAGGGCCCCGCCGGCGTCGGCAAGACCGAGCTCGCCAAGGCCGTCGCGGCCGCCCGCGGCGCCGACCTCGTCCGCCTGCAGTGCTACGAGGGACTCGACGAGGCCAAGGCGCTCTACGAGTGGAACTACAAGAAGCAGCTCCTGCGCATCCAGGCCGCCGGCGTGACGGGCGGCACCGTCGCCGAGGCCGGATCCGAGGACTGGCACACCCTCCATGACGACATCTTCGGGGAGGAGTACCTGCTCGAACGGCCGCTCCTCCGGGCGCTCCGGAACCAGCGCGACACCGTGCTGCTCATCGACGAGGTCGACAAGGTCGACTTCGAGTTCGAGGCGCTCCTGCTCGAGATCCTGTCCGACTTCCAGGTCACGATCCCCGAGCTCGGCACGGTGAAGGGGACACACCACCCGTTCGTCGTGCTGACGTCGAACAACACCCGCGAGCTGTCCGAGGCGCTGAAGCGTCGTTGCCTCTACCTCCACATCGACTACCCGTCGGTCGAGCGCGAGAAGGAGATCGTCCTGTCACGGGTCCCGGAGGCACCCGAGGCGCTCGCGGACCAGCTCGTCCGCATCGTGCGGAGCCTCCGCCAGCTCGAGCTCAAGAAGCCGCCGTCGATCTCCGAGACGCTCGACTGGGCACGGACCCTGCTCGAGCTCGGCTTCGACACGATCGACGAGCAGGTCGCGCGCTCGACCATGAACGTGCTGTTGAAGTACCAGCAGGACGTGCAGAAGGCCTCGAGTCACCTCCGGCTCCCGCCCCGTCCCGAGA
The DNA here is from genome assembly GCA_019348115.1 of Actinomycetota bacterium. Lineage (GTDB taxonomy): Bacteria > Actinomycetota > Nitriliruptoria > Nitriliruptorales > Nitriliruptoraceae > JAHWJY01. The sequence continues at coordinate 5,359 of JAHWKB010000014.1, forward strand.
TGAACTGAACCCGGCGTGACGGATCCGGACGAGCAGCGCCGCCAGCGCCGCGCGGTCACCGCGGTGCTCGCCGGCGTCGTCGCGCTCGGGGCGGCCGGCATCGTCGCCAGCATCGTCCTCGTCGGCGGGCCGTGCGACGACCTCCTGCCGGGGAGCTTCACGTCCCCGCCGGCGGTCGTCGACGGCGGCGAGGTGATCGCCGCGGTCGCCCCCGGTGCCGACGGTGCCGAGGTCGCCGCCGCGGTCGTGGCGGCGGGCGAGACGCTCGGCCTCGGACCGGTCCGCGGCGCGACCCCCGGGTCGGCCGACTCGTTCGCCGTCCCCGTCGACGACGCCGTGTTCGTGGTGGCCGGCGACGACCACGTGCGCATCCTCGACACCGCGCTCGTCGCGGTCGCCACGGGCCGCGCCCGACCGGAGCAGGCGACCTTCGTCCCCGCCGGCAGCCAGGTCGGTCTGATCGAGCGGGACCTCGCCGGCGACGTGCTCATCGCCCGCTACGACGACGACCTCGGGCTCACGGCCTGCCGCGAGCTCGACCCGCCCGGCGTCGTGGCCCACGTCGCCGGCGGGCTCGCGCTCGTGTCGCGCGGGACGACGGTCGAGGCCGCCGGTCTCGACGGGAGGACCCTCTGGACGGCGGAGGGCATCGCCGGGACGCCGACGGTCGACGCGGCGACCACGGGCCTCCTCGCGGTCCTCGCCTCGCCGGACGGGATCGCCGCGGTGGACCTCCGGACCGGCGAGCCGCGGTGGACGGTCGACGCGGACGCGCTCGGGGACGCGCTCGCCGAGGATCCGATCCTCCTCGCCGGCGACGACGTCGTGGTCGTCGCGACGCGCTCAGCGGTCGTGCGCGTCGACGGGGAGGGCGGTCGCGTGCTCACCCGCGACGTCGTCGCCACGCCGGCGACCTCGGCGGCGTCGACCCCGGCGGGCGTCGTCGTCGGGGCGGGGGAGGAGCTCCTCCGGTTCGCGGGCGCCGAGACCGCCGCGCGCACCGCCCTCCCCGGGAGCGTGACCTCGCCCCTGCGCGTCCGTGGGGACCAGGTGCTGGTGGGGACCGACGCGGGACTGGTGCGCGTCGACCGGGACGGCACCGTGGCCGTCGCGGATGGCCTGCCCGTGGCCGGTGTCGCGGTCGCCGGCGACTACACGCTCGTGGGTGTCGACGTGGGCGAGGGCTTCCTCGCCTTCTACGGCCCCGTCCCGGCGACGGGGTCGGGCCACGCGACCGACTGATCCGCTGGTCCCTCGGCCTGCGGCCGCCGCAGGACCAGCGCGGCCGTGACCAGCGCGACCGCGGACAGCGCCAGCGTCGGGCCGCGCGACCCCACGGCGTCGGCGAGGAGGCCGCCGAGGACGGGGCCGACCGCCGAGCCGATCCCGCGCACGAGCGAGTACGCCCCGAGGGTGGTGCCCAGCACCTCGTGGGCGGTGACGTCGCCGGCGTAGATGCCCTCGAGCGCCGCGAGCGCCCCGATGGCGACGCCGGCCACGGCGGTGAACGTGACGGCCGTCGGGAGGTCGCCGGCGAACGGAAGGAGGAGTGCCCCGACGGCGGCCAGCACCAGCGACACCCGCAGCGCCAGGTACGACCCGAACCGCCGCACCACCGGCGGCAGCGGGATGCGGCCGCCGAGCTGCACGACGCCGCGTGCGCCGGCGAGGCTCGACGCCACGCCGAGCGACAGGCCCGCCGCCACCATCGCGGGTACCTGGTAGAGGAGGAGCACCGACGTCCCGATGCCGGCGGCGAGCCCCGACAGGTAGAGGCGACCGACGACGCGATCGTCGGCGGTCCGTCGCAGGGCGGCGAACGCGGACGGGCGTCCCGTGGCGTCGCGGTCCACGCGGTCGGCCGGGATGGTCGCGGCCGCTGCGAGGAAGGCGAACGCGACCGCGACCGCGAGGCCCCGCACCGTCGGTCGCCACCCGTACGCCGTGACCGTCCAGCCGAGCAACGGCAGGAAGACCGGGCTCGCGAACGCGCCCCACAGCGTGAGCGCCGTCATGCCGCGGGTCCGCGCTTCGGGTGCGAGCCGGCCGATGATGGCCTGGGTCGCGTGGTAGTAGCCGCCGGCGCCGATCGTGCCGCCGGCGACCGCGCCGGCGACCGCGAACGCGGCGGGCGAGGTCGCGAACGACGTGGCCACGAGCGCCGCGCCGGCGAGGACCCCGGCGCCGACGAGGAGCGTCCGGCCGCCGCGACGGTCGATCACCGCGCCGCCGACCGCGGCCCCGAGGCCGGTCAGGAACAGTGACGCACCGTAGGTGGACGTGAGCGTGGTCTCGGCCCAGCCGGTGTCCTGCCGGATCGGCTCGAGCAGCACCCCGAAGCCGTAGAACCAGCCACCGAACGCGACGATGCTCAGGACCCCGAGCGCCACGAGCGGTCCGCGGGGTGGTCTGGCGTCGGTCACCGGCTCCCTCCTGGCGGCGACGGCACGCTAGCCGCGTCCCGTCGGCCACCGACGCGCCCCAGGACACGGAGGAGGCCCGGCGCGTGGCCGGGCCTCCTGGGTGTCTCGCGGTCGGCGCCGGTCAGGCGGCCGGACGCGCCGGGATGACGCAGAACGCGCTGTCCTGCGGGTCGCGCTGCGTGACGGGGCGCGGCGGCAGCACCGCGGGGATCAGCTCGGCGCTGCGGTCGACGCGCGGGCCCGGCCGCTTGCTCTTCGGCGGTGCGGTGGAACGGGCGGCGTCGGCGGCCCGGACCTCCGGCACGTCGAGGATCTCGAGCCCGCGGGCCATGTCGTTGCTCACGAGGTAGCCGCCGTAGTAGTGGCCGCTCCACGCGACGCCGTCGTGCGGCATGTAGTGGGCGATGAGCTCCGGCGACTCGAGGTCGGAGATGTCGTGGGCGGTGACGCCACCCGCGAACCACGACGCCACGATCACGTCGTCGTTCCCCGGCACCCAGTTGTAGTTGTGCGCGGCGCACCACGAGTCGGCCCAGCCGTTGACCGGGCCGGCGTCGTAGAGCGTCCCGAAGGTCTGGTCGTCGGGGTGTCCCGGCGGCGAGATCCGGCCCGCGAGCACCGGGTCCTCCGGCACGGAGATGTCGTAGATCCACAGCGAGCCGTAGAGGTCGGCGGACTCGCCCGTGCAGGTGTGGAAGCCGAAGGCCTCGTCGTTGACGGCGAGGTACTTCCCGCTCGGGCTGACCACGGCGTTGTGCGCGAACTGGATGGCCGGGTTGACGATCGTGCCCGTGACCCGGGGGTTCCTGACGTCGGAGACGTCCCAGACCTGGACCTCCCCGAAGCCGGCGCAGTACGCGTACTGCCCGTCGGCCGTGAACCCGAGGTCGTGGCAGCCCTGGGCGTTGTGGGTGAACTCGGTGACGTACGTCGGGTTGGTGGGGTCGTCGACGTCGATGATGGCGGTGGGGCTCACGGACCGGTTCGGCACGTTCGTGCCGTTCGCGAGGCCACCGGGCAGCACGTAGACGTACGGCTCGGTCGGGTGGGGCATGACCGTGTGGGCCGAGTCGGCCCCGACGGTGCCGACGATCCGGGGCTGCTGCTTGTTGCGGACGTCGACGATCATGATCCCGTTGGAGGCGCCGTAGCCCGGCCGGGTGTTGGGGTCGTCCTTGAGCGCGTCGCGCGTGCAGCGGTTGCCGTGGAAGGCCACGACGATGTACTCGCCCTCGCCGGGGTCGTCGCTGAACACCGCGGGATCCAGGTAGCGGACGTAGTTGTCCGTCCCCGGGCAGTCGAGGAAGCCGACCTCCTTCATCGTCCACGTATCGACGATGTGGATGCCGCCGACCGCGTTCTTGTCATCGGTGCGCTTCCGCTGCAGGTTCGCGTCGAGGTTCGCCTGCCCGGCGAACAGGTACCGCTCGCCGTCGAAGTCGACCTCGCCACCGCCGATGTAGGGGAAGTGGGCGACCTGCGTGACGTTGTCGGTCTTGGTGACGTCGGCCTCGGGGGTGGGGCCGAAGCCCATCAGGCCGATGGTGGCGAGGACGGCGACGAGACGCGTCCGGGTCGAGCGCAGCACGGGGTCCTCCAGGGGGACACGACGGTGGTCGGTGGCGGTGTTCGACGTCCTGGGCTGCGAGTCCTTCCCGGACGGACGGAGGGCGCACGTCCGACGTGGGTGCCCGGCACCCGACCGGCCGGCTCCCCGATGGGGCGACGGCGGGAGCCACGTCGTACGGTTGCCACGAGGGAGGAGCGTCCGTGCGCGAGCAGGTGAACGAGGTCATCGCCGAGGGACCGCCGCCGGTCAACGGCGTCCTCCAGCGTGTCCTCGACTTCGTCCAGGCGCTCCGCCGCGCCGGCGTCGGCACGGCGCTGTCCGAGGACATCGACGCGGTCCGCACCCTCGGGCACCTCGACCTGCTCGATCGGCGACAGCTCCGCGAGGCGCTGGCGGCGGTGACCGTGAAGAGCGGGAGCCATCGTCGCGCCTTCGACGACCTGTTCGAGGTGTACTTCCCGGCCCGTCCGGCCGAGCTCGACGACACGCCGGACGTCACCGACGAGCCGGCCGACGAGGTCGACCCCGACGACTACGTCCGCGATCTCCTCGACCAGCTGATGGAGGGCGAGGACGAGGCGATCCGCCAGATGGCGCGCATGGCCGTCGACCAGTTCGGCCGGGTCGAGGGCCGTGACGGCGGCGTCAGCTACTTCCAGTACAAGGTGTTCCGGGCGGTCGACATCCAGCAGCTGCTCCGGGACATGCTCGCCCGTCAGGCCGAGGACGAGGAGTCGATCAGCCCGCTGCAGGAGCGGCTCTGGCGCGACGAGTTCGAGGCACGGCTGCGCGCCTTCCAGCAGGAGGTCGAGGCCGAGATCCGCCGGCGTGCCGCGGCGCAGCGCGGCATCGAGCAGGTCGCGGACCGCATGACCCGGCCGAGCCTCGACGAGGTCGACTTCTTCCGCCTCTCCGCCGAGGAGCAGGCGGCGGTCCGGTCGCAGATCCGCCCGCTCGCGCGCAAGCTCGCGACACGGGTGTCGGTGAAGCGCAAGCACGGCCGCGACGGCCGCCTCGACGTGCGGCGCACGGTCCGCCAGTCGCTGGCCACCGGCGGCGTGCCGTTCGACCCGAAGTTCAAGCCGCGGAGGCCGCACAAGCCCGAGCTGTTCGTGCTCTGCGACGTCTCCGGCTCGGTCGCCTCCTTCGCCCGGTTCACGCTGATGCTCGTGCACACGCTCCAGGAGCAGTTCTCGAAGGTGCGCTCGTTCGCGTTCATCGACACCCTCGACGAGGTGACCGCGCTGTTCGAGGAGGGGGACTTCTCCGAGGGCATGAAGCGGATGATGACCGAGGCGGAGCTCGTGTGGCTCGATGGCCACAGCGACTACGGCCACAGCTTCGAGCGCTTCCACGCCGAGTACGCGGCCGACATCTCGCCGCGGTCGACGGTGCTGATCCTCGGCGACGGCCGCAACAACTACCGGCAGAGCAACGCCTGGGTGCTGCAGGAGCTGCAGAAGAAGGCGCGCCACGTCTACTGGCTGAACCCCGAGCCGATCCAGTTCTGGTCGACCGGCGACTCGATCGTGGAGAGCTACGGGCGCTACGTCGACGACATGGTCGAGGTCCGCAACCTCAAGCAGCTCGCCGCGTTCGTCGAGCGCATCGCATGAGCGAGAGCACGCTCATCGTGTCCGAGCGCATCGCATGAGCGAGAGCACGCTCATCGTGTCCGAGCGCATCGCATGAG
>JAHWKB010000014.1:11144-26448 GCA_019348115.1 Actinomycetota bacterium
CGAGAGCACGCTCATCGTGTCCGAGCGCATCGCGTGAGCGGGCGCGCCCGCCGTGTGGGTCTGCTCGGGGGGACGTTCGACCCGCCGCACCTCGCGCACCTCGTCGTCGCGGAGTGGGCCCGGACGTCGCTGGCACTGCACGAGGTCCGTTTCCTCGTCGCCGGCGACCCGTGGATGAAGGACACGGCGAGCGAGGCGCACCACCGTGTCGCCATGACCGAGCTCGCCGTCGCGGACAACGACGCCTTCACCGTCGACGACCGCGAGACCCGACGGTCGGGCCCGACCTACACCGCCGAGACGCTGGAGGAGCTCCACGCCGAGGAGCCGGGCACCGCGTGGTGGTTCCTCCTCGGAGCGGACGCCGTCGAGAAGCTCCCGCTGTGGCACCGCGCGAGCGACGCCGTGGAGCTCGCGACGTTCGTCGCCGTCGCGAGGCCGGGTCACCAGCTGATGCTCGAGAACGAGCTGCTCCGCGATGTGGTCCGGCTCGACGTCCCGCACCTGTCCATCTCGTCGACGGGCCTGCGTCGAGCGGTCCGGAACGGCGGCGCGATCCGCTACCTCGTGCCGCCGTCGGTGGAGCGCTACATCGGGGAGCACGCGCTGTACCGTTCCTGACATGACGCCAGCGCCCCACGGTCCGACCCGAGTCGCGGACGACGAGCTGACCGAGGTCGAGGACGTGCCGGCGACCCGGCCGTCGCGCAGCGACCCCCCACGGTCCCGCCGGTCGGCCGGCCGGCGCTCGCGTGCGCGTCGTCAGCGTCGCCGGCGTGCGCTGGCCCGCTCGTCGGGGCTCGTGCTGGGCGCGATCGTCCTGGCGGTCGGCGTGACGTTCGGGGTCGGCACGCTCGTGGGCCCTCCGGACGACGAACCGTCGACGGCACCGGACGAGCCGGCGGCGGCGGGCCTCGATCCGCAGCCGACGCTCGTGCTCGCGACGTTCGACGAGGAGGCCGCGGGACGCGGTGCCTCGCTGATCGCCGTCCTCGGGTTCGACCGGACGAGCGGGCAGGGGACGGTGATGTTCGTGCCGTCGACGACCGTCGCCGACATCCCCGGCCACGGGCTGCTCCAGATCGGCCGCGCCTACGGCTTCGGCGAGGGCCCGCTCCTCGACGCGAGCCTCGACAACCTCCTCGGCGTCGATCTCGACGACGTCGTCGGGATCAGCCGCCAGGGGTGGGCGTCGCTCTTCACCCGCGTCGGCGGTCTCACGATCGAGGTCTCCGAGCGCCTCGACGAGCGGCTCCCCGACGGGTCCTCCCGCGCCCGCTTCCGCGAGGGCGAGCAGTTCCTCGACGGTCCACGGGTCGCCGAGTTCCTCACGTTCCAGGAGGCGGGGGAGTCCGAGCTCGAGGCCATGCCGCGGGCGCAACGGGTGATCCTCGCGTTGCTCGACCGCGTCGCCGAGGACCCCAGCGTGCTCGACGCCCTCTTCGAGGACGGGGCGCCGATGCTCGACACCGCCGCCGATCCCGAGCACGTCCGCGAGCTGCTGGTCCGTCTCGCCGAGGCCGCGACGCGTGACGAGCTCGTGGTGCGGACGCTCCCCGTCTCGCCCATCGGCTCCGGCACCGAGAACTCGTTCCGCCTCGACGAGGCGCGCGCGAGCGAGCTCGTCGAGGACCGCTTCGGTGCGTCCCGGCCGGTGACCACCGCCGGCGCCGGCCGCGACCTGCAGATCCTCAACGGCAACGGCGTGCCCGGCATCGGCCAGCGCGTCGCCGAGCGCCTCGTCCCCGCCGGCTACAAGGTCGTCCTGACCCGGAACGCCGACCGCTTCGACCACGAGGAGACGCGCATCATCGTCTACGACGATGCGCCGGAGCAGCTCGCGGCGGCGGAGGAGATCCGGGAGCTCCTCGGGGTCGGTCGCGTGGAGCTGTCCCGAACCCCGCAGTCGGTCGCCGACATCACCGTCGTCATCGGCCTCGACTTCCTCGAGCGCGGTGAGTCCGGCTGACGGCCGACGGACCGGCGACCGCGCAGCTCAGTCGGCGCTTCGACCGTCGGCCGGGGGACCGGCGTGCTGTGCGCCGAGGTAGCGCAGGGACTCGTCGACGAGGTCGGTGATGGTCGAGGCCGACCCTCGCAGCCACTCCTCGATGGCGAGTCCGACGACCGTGACGGCGGTCGTCGCCCGGAGCCGGTCATCGGGGTGGGTCCGTCCCTCCCTGGACGCGGCGAAGCCCGCCTGCATCCGGCACGCCCAGAGGTGGCGCCAGGACGGCGCGTGCTCGACGAGCCGTGGATCCTCACGCAGCAGCCGGACCAGCACCTGCGCGTGCGGGTGGTCGAGAGCGTGCTCCATCTCCACCGCCAGCCTCGCCGCCAGCTCCGGGACGGAGGCGTCGGGGCCCAGCGCGGCGACGACCCTGTCCAGGACGGGGAGGGCGATCTCCGGCAGCGTCCTGTCCTTGGAGGTGAACTGGCGGTAGAACGTCCGTGGGGACACGTACGCCGCCTCGGCGATGTCCTCCACCGTGGTCTCGTCGTAGCCGCGCTCGTCGAAGAGCCGGTACGCGACCGCGACGATCCTCTGCCGCATCTCGGCGCGCTTGCGCTCGCGTAGACCCATCTCCACCCCGAAGCCGACCAGCAGGTGACGACCGGCCAGGACGGTCGACCGGTGGCCACCGTATCCGCGGGTGCGCCTGGTGGTCGGTCTCTGAAGAAGATGGCAGGAACGCCAAAAACTGCCGAACCGGAGGTCGTTGCGTGCCTCGAGGAGCGGTCCCGCTCGGCTCTACGCGGGCCTACCCAGGCCACGATTGAGCCTGCTGACGATCCCGAGGACCACCTCGGGAAGTGATGCGTCGCCCGGGTGATGCAGCCACTCGTCGAGACCGACGCCGACGACCTCCATCGCCATGCTGCTGACGACGCGGTCGCGGAGGTCCGGTCCCTCCCTGCCGGCATGAGCCGCCAGGCCGTGCGCGAGCTGGGTGGCCCACCAGTGGCGCCATACCGGCAGCCGCTCCTCGATCGAGGGATGGTCCCTGATCGACCGGAACGCGACCCCGGCACCATCGCGACGGAACGATGCATCGAACGCGTCGGCGAGTCGTCGAGCCAGCTCGGCCATCGAGGGGGCCGGGGGCAGGTCCTCCAGCGCTCGCTCCACCGACCGGACCCCGACGACCGCGAGCGTCGCGTCCTTGGACGGGAAGGAGCGGTGAAGCGCCTCGACCGTGACCCCGCTCTCCGCGGCGATCCGCTCGACGGTCGTCGCGTCGTAGCCCTCTCGGGCGAAGAGCCCGTGGGCGACGGCCAGGATGTCGTGCTCCAACGTACGCCTCCGACGACCTCGGTCCGTAGGCTCGGCGCTGCCGAACCGGAGCCCGCTGCTCCGTCGTGAGTGTCGGTCCGAGCAGCACGGACCCCAACAGACTGTCCAGCTTATGGCTACCGTCCCTGGACAGGCCGGCTCCGAAGGACGCCTGGGATGCGATACCTGTCGATCGGCGAGCTGGCCGAACGCACCGGTGTGCCGTCCGACACCTTGCGCGCGTGGGAACGGCGCTACGGGCTCGTGCGACCACAACGCACGCCGGGAGGTCACCGCCGCTACGACGAGCACGACGTCGCACGCGTCGTGCACGCCCGCCGGTTGACCGAACAGGGCCTCCCCATATCGGTGGCCGCGCGGCGCGTGACCGAGCCCGCCGAGCCACAGCGGCTCACCGACGTTCCGGGTCCGCTCAGGCGGCTGCGACAGGCGGTGCGGCAGGCCACGGAGCGTCTCGACGCCGACGGGATCCATGCTCCGCTCCGCCGCGCGCGGGACCAGGTGGGGCTCGCGCGGACACTCGACGTCCTCGCGGTTCCGCTGCTGTGGGAGCTCGGGGACCACTGGCGCGGATCACCACGGAAGATCGCACGGGAGCACCTCACGTCGACCATGCTGCGCAGCTTCCTGATCGAGGAGATCCGAGGTGCCGCCGGCCGAGGACCGGTCTGCATCGCGGCGTGCCCGGACCGGGAACAGCACGAGCTGGGAGCCATCATGGCCGCCGCGGCCATGGCCGAGACCGGATGGCGGCCGCTGGTCCTGGGAGCGAGCACGCCCTGGGCGACCATCGACACCGTCGTGGCCGAGATCGAGCCCACCGTCCTGTTCATCGGCGCGACGATGATCACCCGCGGGCCTCTCGTCCCCGCCGGCTGGGATCCCCCCACGGGCACCCTCGTGGTCGTCGGCGGACCCGGTGTCCCCTCCTCCCTCGCCGAGGTGCTGCCGACGGTTCGCGTCCACCAGGACAGCTACAGCCGGCTGCCCTCCGCCATCGCGCAGTGGACCGACCGAGCTTGACGACGGAGGGCCGGTTCGAGGGACGTTCCGCGGGCTCCTGATCGCGCCCGGGTCCGACCCAGGGTCGACGACGGATCTCCGCCCTCGGGTGGACGCGGCGGGACGGGGCGGCGCGTAGCGTCCTTCCGCACGGGGCGCACCGGCCGCGCCCGTTCCCGGAGGGCTGCACATGGACGACGCCGGACGGAACGCGATCGCCACGACGGTGTTCTCGACGTGGGTGGTGCTCGGCCTGTTCATCGACGGCTGGGCGCACAACGCCGGCAAGCCGGAGGACTTCTGGACCCCCTGGCACGGGGTCCTCTACTCCGGCTTCGCGGTCGGAGCGCTCTGGTTCGCCGCCTCCCGGCGGCGGGCCCGACGGCGAGGGGACGTAACCCCGCTCGACCCGCTGACGGCGGCCGGCTTCCTCCTGTTCGCGTTCGGTGGCCTGGGCGACGCGATCTGGCACTCGGTGTTCGGCGTCGAGCAGGACGTCGCGGCGCTCCTGAGTCCCACCCACCTGGTGTTGATGCTGGGTGGCCTGCTGCTCATCTGCGGCCCGCTCCGTGGCACGGACGAGGGGACCGTGCGCGACGCCACGTGGCGCAGCGCCCTTCCCGAGCTCGTCTCGATCATGCTCGCGGTCGCGGTCGTCGGCTTCTTCCTCCAGTTCCTGTCGCCGTTCCACGGCACGCACCCCGACCAGTACGGCGCCCACAGCTCCGAGGTCGGTCGGTTCGTGGGGATCGCCAGCATCCTGATCACCAACCTCCTGGTCGTCGGCGGAGTGGCGCTCACCGTGCGGCGGGGCCCGGTCCTGCCGCCCGGGGCGCTCACGCTCGTCGTCGCCGGCCCGGTGCTCCTGTGGTCGTCGCTCGAGGGCTTCGATGGCGTCGAGCTGACCGGGGCCGCCATCGCGGCCGGCCTGGTGGCCGACGTCGCCGCGCGCCGGGGTGCGAGCACGCGTCTGCTGCTCCTGGCCACGCCGGCGACCCTGTGGCTCGTCTGGTTCGGGACGTACCACGCGCGGTGGGGGATCGAGTGGCCAGCGGAGTACTGGACCGGCGTGACCTTCCTCGCCGTCCTCACGGGCTGGGGAGTGCACCTCCTCGACGGGCCGCGCGTCGCCGACGCGAGCGGGGCGCCGTTCCGCACGACCGTCCCCCCCGATCTCCGCCCGGAGGAGGAGCCGGAGGTGGCGACCCCGGACCGATGCGTCTCCACGCCGGCGCGCGCAGGCTCGTGACATCACCGCATCACGAGCCGAGGAGACCCCGATGACCGTCACCGTCAGCACCGAGCTCTACATCCAGGCCACCCCCGAGGCCGTCGCCGCGTCCCTCGTGGACGACAGGACCAGCGGTCTCGCCGTCACGCGTGAGGGCAGCTGGCACCTCGCGCCCTGGAGCCCCTCCCTCGACAGCTGGCGCCACGACGTGTCGTGGCGTCGCGGACGTGCCCGGGGGAGCGGGACGATCGATCTGCTGCCCGCGGGCGTCGACCGGACCCTCGCGATCGTCACGTTGTCGACGCGCGCCTGCTCCCTCCGGTCGATCCTCGCCGGCGAGGCGGCGGCGTTGGCCCGGCGGCTCCGCGTGGTCGCGGAACGCGGCGGCGCCGTCCCGACCGCCGACCGCCCCGACGTGGCGACGATCGCGGGACGGGTCGGGCCCCCGGTGGCCGCCGCCGTGGGATACTCGGGGCCATGAGCCGAAGCCGCCACGTCTCGTCCAGTGGCTATCCGCGTTGGGTCGCGCCGGTCGCGGCGATCCCGCCGCTGTTCTTCGCGACCGCCACCGTCACGGGGGGACCGACGGGGCGGGGGGCCGCGATCGCCGTCGGCGTGGCCGTCCTCCCGTGGCTCGTCAACGCCGTCCTGCCCGGCCGGCTCCCCGCGGCGGTGTTCGTGCTGTGGGTCGTCGCACCGCTCGCGATCCTGAACACGGCGGGGGCGGCGTGGGGCGTCGACCTGTCCGCCGAGGGCCACAGCCAGTTCTCGCTCATGCTCCTCGTCTGGCTCGTCGGCGAGATGGCGGCGCGGGCCGGGTGGGGCTCGATCGTCCTCGCGGTCCTGGGCACCGTCGGGGTCGTCGTGGGGCGGATCATCGCCGAGCCCACCTTCTCCCACGCGTGGCTGTTCTGGCTCGGCGGCGCCGGGGTGGCGTTCCTGACGGGCTTCATGCTGCGCCGGCAGCAGCACACGCTCTCCCAGCTGCGGGCGGCCCAGAGCGCCCTCGCCGGCGAGGCGGCCCAGCGCGAGCGGCAACGCATCGCCCGGGAGATCCACGACGTCGTCGCCCACACGCTGACCGTGACGCTGATGCACGTCAGCGCCGCACGGCGCGCCCTCGACCGCGACCCGGCCGGCGCCCGCGAGGCGCTCGACGACGCGGAGCGCCTCGGCCGTCGGAGCCTCGCCGACATCCGTCGCACCGTCGGCCTGCTGCGCGCCGAGGACGAGAGCCCCGACACCCACGCGCTGCCCGACGCCACCGACCTGCCGTCGCTCTTCGCCTCCTACCGGTCGGCCGGCACGCCCCTGCACGTCGAGCGCACCGGCAGCCTCGGGACGCTCCCGCCCGGGCCCGGCCTGGCGCTCTACCGGATCACGCAGGAGGCCCTGTCGAACGCCTCGGCGCACGCTCCCGGCGCCCCGGTCGAGGTCCGCCTCCACATCCGCGAGCACGAGGCCGAGCTCGTCGTCACCAACCCCGTCGGTCCGGCGAAGGACCCGAGGCCCGGGGGCCTCGGGCTCGTGGGCATGCGCGAGCGGGTCGAGCTCCTCGGCGGCCGGTTCGCGGCCGGCGAGGAGGACGGCACGTGGTCCGTGAACGCCCGGCTGCCGCTCGAGAGCCGCCCCGCGCGGAGCGGGGTGCCGACGTGATCCGCGCGCTCATCGTCGACGACCAGGAGCTCGTGCGCGCGGGCCTGTCGAAGCTCCTCGGCTACGAGGACGACATCGAGATCGTCGGGGAGTGCCGCGACGGCAGCGAGGTCGTCGAGGCCGTCCGGTCCCTGCGTCCCGACGTCGTCCTGATGGACGTCCGCATGAAGGAGGTGGACGGCGCCGCCGCCACCGGCCTCCTGCAGGAGCTCGAGGACCCACCGCCCGTCCTCGTCCTCACGACCTTCGGCGAGCCCGAGGTCGTCGCCGCCGCGCTGGGCGCCGGGGCACGCGGCTTCATCCTCAAGGACACGCCCGCCGACGACCTCGCCTCCGCGATCCGCTGCGTCGCGGACGGCGGCGCGTGGCTCGATCCACAGGTGACCCCCGCGGTCCTCGAGACGTACCGGTCGAGCGGCCTCCCGCGCGCTGCGGAGGCGCGGCAGCTGCGCGAGCTGACGGCGCGCGAGCGGGAGGTCCTCGCGCGCATCGGTCGCGGTCGCAGCAACCAGGAGATCGCGGCCGAGCTCTACATCACCGAGGCCACCGTCAAGAGCCACATCAGCAACATCCTGTCCAAGCTGGGAGCCCGCGACCGTTCGGCCGCCATCGTCCTCGCGTTCGACCACGGTCTCGTCCAGCCCGGCCAGGACCGGTAGGCCACCCACATCCTCGGGTACCGTCGGACCGCTGCCGTCGTCCTCGAAGAGGAAGCCCCGCGTTGCCCGCACACCAGGAATCCGTCGACCTCGCCGTCGCCGCCGCCCGCGCGGCGGACGACAAGAAGGCGAGCGACCTGTCGATCCTCGAGGTCGCCGACATCCTCGCCGTGGTCGACCTGTTCGTGCTCGCCTCCGCCGGGAGCGACCGTCAGCTGAAGGCCATCGCCGACGAGATCGAGCGCGTCCTGCGCGAGGACCACGACCGCAAGCCGGCGCGCCGCGAGGGCACGCCGGCCTCCGGCTGGGTGCTCCTCGACTACGGCGACATCGTGTGCCACCTGTTCTCGACCGAGCAGCGCGACTTCTACTCGCTCGAGCGGCTGTGGTCCGACGTGCCGCGCCGCGACCCGCTGACCGGGGACGCGGTCGCCGGCGCGACCGCGCGCCCGCGCGGGGACGAGCCCGCGGACGCCGCGGACGAGACGCCCGTCGAGGCGAGCGGGTGAGACGGCTCGTCCTGGTACGTCACGGGGAGTCGAGCTGGAACCGGGAACGCCGCATCCAGGGGCAGGCCGGGACGGGACTCTCCGAGCTCGGCGTCTCGCAGGTGCAGCACGCGGCGAGCTGGCTCGCGGGCGCCTACCCGGACGCGGCCGTCGTGAGCTCGGACCTGCAGCGGTGCCGGGAGACCGTGGCACCGATCGCGGCTGCGCTCGGCGCCGACGTCACCTTCGACGAGGCACTCCGCGAGCGCGACTTCGGGCACTGGTCGGGACGGCTCCTCGCCGACGTCGAGGCCGAGGAGGCCGAGCGCTGGGCACGGTGGACGACGGGACAGGACGTCGTGGCCGAGGTCGGAGGTGAGGCATCCGACGATCTGCGCGCCCGGGTCGTCGCCGCCTTCGAGCGGATCCTGCGGGAGACGCCCGACGACGGGGCGACGATCGTCGTGACCCACGGCGGCCCGGTCTGGCACGGCACCCACGCGCTGCTCGGCTTCACCCACGCGGTCCTCGGTGGTGTGGCGAACGCCTCGGTCACCGAGATCGGGAGCGCCGGCGCGGGTGCGCCGTGGCTGCAGTGCTGGAACCAGGTCGCCCACCTCCCGGCCGACCTCGTCACCTCGCTCCGACCGTCGGTCGGCCGCACGCCCGAGCGCGCGGCTCCGCGCGTCGGTCGCTGAGATCCTCAGCGGAACTCGGGAAGCGGGAGGCGGAGGGTGAAGCTCGCCCCGCCGTGCGGGGCACGTTCGTACGAGAGCCGGCCGCCGTGGAGCTCGGCGATGTGCCGGGCGACCCAGAGTCCGAGTCCCGTCCCCTGGGCGGTCCGCCGGTCGCCGGCTGACGCCTGCGTGAAGCGCTCGAAGATCCGTGGTTCGAAGTCCTCGGGGATGCCCGGTCCGTGGTCCGTCACGGTGATGGCCGCACCTCCCGGCACCGCGGTCGCCCCGACCTCGATGGGAGGCTCGCCGTAGCGGTCGGCGTTCGAGACGAGGTTCGCGACCGCGACGCGCAGGAGCTCGGGATCGCCTTCGAACCGACCGTCGACGTCGCAGCTGACCGACACGGGTTCCACCGACGCGCTCCCGACCACGGCGGCGTCGAGGATCTCGTCGCAGGTGAAGACGCGACGGCGGTAGCCGTCGTTCCCGCTCTCGACGCGGGATGCGAGCAGCAGGTTGTGGATGAGGTGCTCCATCCGCCGGGCGTTGCAGCGCACGGCGTCGAGCTGGGGTCCGGCGCTGTCCGGGTCGGGTAGCCCTCGGCTGCTCCACGTTTCGACGAAGCCCCGGATCACGGTGAGCGGTGTCCGCATCTCGTGGGACGCCATGGCCACGAAGTCCCGTCGGACGATCTCCGCCTTGCGGAGCTTCTCGTTGACCGCGGTGAGCTCCGCGGTGCGCTCCTCGACGCGGTGCTCGAGTGCCGCGTTGGTGGTCTCGAGCTGCCGGTGGAGCAGGCGGATCCGAAGCACGTTCCTGACCCGGAGCAGGATCTCGGCGTGGTCGAAGGGTTTCGTGAGGAAGTCAGTGGCGCCGAGCTCGAGGGCGTGCAGGCGCGCGTCGACGTCGCTGGTCACCACGATGACCGGCAGCTGCGACCAACGCGGGTCCTCGCGGAGCGCGGCCAGCACGTCCGCGCCGCTCGCTGGCGGCATGTGCCAGTCGAGGAGGACGAGATCCGGCTCGACGGAGCTCAGCCTGCTCGGGAGTTCGCCGGGGTCGGTCGTCTTGTGGACGTCCCCGTACCCGCCGCTCTTCAGCACCCGTTCGAGCAGGGCCACGTTCGCCGCGTCGTCGTCGGCCACCAGCACGCGCCCGCAGGCCTGCTGTGCGTCCGTCCCCCATGCCATCTCGGCACCCCTGATACCGCCGATACGGACATCTCTCGCCCCGCCGGACCTTGTGAGGATACCGTCACTTCTGCCAGTTCGCAGGCATGCCAGCCTGGATCCCCCTTGGGAGGGCTACCGTCCCAACCCGACGCAGCCTCCGGCCCCTGGGGTCGACGAGGGGTGACCATGGGACTCCGGGAACGAAAGCGCGAACAGACCCGCACGACCGTCACGAAGGCGGCCTACCGGCTGTTCAGCGAGCACGGCTACGACGACACGACCGTCGAGATGATCGCCGCCGAGGCGGACGTCTCGCCTCGGACCTTCTACCGGTACTTCGAGAGCAAGGACGGGGTGCTGGCGGAGGGCGGGTACGAGGTCGTGGACAGGGCGCTCGACCGGCTCGGCGAGGACCGTGGCTTGCGGGGGCTCGTCGCGGCGTTGACCGACGCGTACGACGAACTCGTGCAGGAGAACGATTTCAAGGAGCTCGCCGCGCTGTTGCGCGAGAACCCTGAGGTCAGGGAACATGGCCCGGTCTGGCGCCGCCGCTGGAGCGACCACCTCGCGGCGCAGCTGGCCCTCGACGAGGGCTCGTCCGCGCCGTCGCGTGAGCAGCGCATCGACAGCACCGCCGCGGTCCACATCGTAGGGGTGGCGGTCGACGAGTGGCTCTACGGCAGCCACGACGCCTCCATCAGCGAGGCGGCCGAAGGCGTCCTGGATCACCTCCGCAGCTCCCTCAGCGTCGACGAGCAGGTCCCCGACCGGGCGTCCTGATCGCGTCGAGCCAGCCTGACTGATGCGGGTGCATCAACCTGACGCGGTATCGCCCCTGCGGGCTACAGCTTGCGGCCACTCGGCCCGTAGGCAGGGTTGTCCACCGAAAGGGCAAACCCGCCGTGAGGCGGGGACGCAAAGCTCACGGGACCCACGCGGTCGGCCGGGCTACCGAACAGGAAGCAGACCCCATTGAACAAGCTCCCCAAGCTCGCCGGCAAGAAGGCCGGCGGCAACGTCGGCCGCTCGATGCTCGCCGCCTCGATGTCCGTCGCCGCCATCGCCGCATCCGTCACCGGTGCCTACTTCACCGACTCCGACGCCGTCGGCAGCAACACGATCGCTACCGGCAACGTCTCGCTGTCCACGAACCCCGCGACCAACGTCGTCTCGATGTCGAACATGGCACCCGGGGACGTCCAGTACGGCTCGGTGACCGTCACCAACGACGGGAGCCTGCAGCTGCGCTACGCGCTCAAGTCGGTCACCACTGAGGACCTCCTCGCGGCGCAGCTCGACCTGACGGTGTGGGACGAGGTCGCCGAAGGCGCCGATGCTGACAGCACCTGCTCCACCACCGTTCCGGGGACCGTGCTCTACGCAGCAGCGGCGCTCGGCGCGACCACCACTGGCGTCCAGATCTTCGGCAACCCCGCGACCGGCGGCCAGTCCGGCGACCGTGTTCTTGCCGCCAACACCAGCGAGGTCCTCTGCCTCAAGGTGGCACTCCCGACGGACACCGGCAACACCTTCGAGAGCAAGACCACCACCGCGACCTTCACGTTCGACTCCGAGCAGACGGTCAACAACGCCTGATCCGCACGAGTCGAGTAACTCGATGGACCTGCAGGTCCGGCGGGCCGGGCGGTACACACCGCCCGGCCCGCCGCCGCTGTGAGGAGAGGTACCGAGGATGACGGCCGCGACCGGCTTCACCGCGAAGGGCGGGTTCTTCGGCGCCACGACGTTGGCTGAGGCGCCGGCGACTCCCGCCGTCGATGCGCTGCCGTTCGTCCCCGCACCGGCCGTCATGTCGTCGGTCGTCTCGACCGTGGACGACCCCGTCCACCTCGTCTTGGACGAGGGTGAGGAGCAGCGGGTCCGTCAGGCCGGCTGGTTGCGGACCGCGGTGCGTCTCGTCGGCAACCTGGTGATGCTCGTGATGGTGGCAGGGTTCACGCTCGTCGCCGTCCTCCCGGCCACGGGTGCCCGGGCGATGATCGTCCTCTCCGGCAGCATGGAGCCGCTGCTGTCCGCCGGCGACGCAGCGATCATCAGGGACGTGCCCGCCACCGACCTGGATGTCGGCGACGTCATCACGTTCCACGGCATCGGTGAGGACAAGCGGCTGACGACCCATCGCATCATCGAGCTCGTCGACGTCGAAGTCGGCGGGCTGCACTTCCAGACCCAGGGCGACGCGAACTCGAGCCCCGACGTGGACCTGGCTCCGGCCGGAGCGGTGGTCGGGCGCTACGACGGCCGGATCCCGTACGGCGGGCGGGCGCTGCTGCTCCTCAGCCGTCCCGAGGCCAAGATCGTCCTGGTTGCCGTGCCGGCCCTGCTGATCCTCATGGGCGAGTTGCGGACGCTCGTCGCTGCGGCCATGAACCGTCGGCACGAGCGGACCGAGACGGCGACGAGGCCGGTCATCATGACCGTGGCGATGCTGCTCCTCGCGGCAGCGCTCGGCGTGGCCGCGACCATGGCGACCATGGCGGTCATGACCGACGCGGGCCACGCCGGGGACAACACCTTCTCCACCGCCACCACGTTCGCGTAGCCCCCGGCGAGGCGCGGGATCCTCCGTGTAACCGCCGTGAACGCCTGACGGCCTCGCGCCCGGGGTGGCCGCCACGCCCGGGATGTCCGGAAGACCGGTGGCAGATGTGACACGTAGTGTCTACGGTTCTGGCACACTCCACCACGGAGTGTCATCCGTGTGCGATTCCGCGCATGCGCACGAGGTTGCAGGGCGAGCGGGTTGAGTGACGACCGAGGCCGGGAGCAGGTGCCGATCCTGCGCTGCCGCCTCGGTCCGTTCGAGATCGCCCTCCCCGGTGCCCAGGTCGTCGAGGTCCACCGCGCCGTGGCGGTCGATCCGATCGCGGGCGCTCCGGCGTCGGTCGCCGGGGTCGTCGACGTCCGCGGCGAGCTGCTCCCGGTGCTCGATCTCGGACACCGGTTCGGTCTCGCCCGCCGGAACGTCTCGCCGTCGGACGCGCTCGTCATGGTCGAGCTCCCCGACCGCCGGCTCCTCCTGCTCGTCGACGAGGCTCGGAGCCTGACCTCGGTACCCGCGGAGGCGCTCGACGACGCGGCCGACATCGTCCCCGGCGCGCGCTTCCTGCAGGGCGTCGCCGCCACCCCGGAGGGCCCCGTGGTCATCTCGGACCTCGCGTCATTCCTGTCCTCCGACGACCTCGTCGACCTCGACACCGCCCTGCGGGCGTTGGACGCCGACCCCGCCCCCGTCGGCTCGGCGTGACCCCCCGCGATCCGCTCCCGGAGCTCGTCGCCGAGCTCGGTCGTCGGACGGGCCTGCGGACGCACGTCGAACGGCTCGACGCGCTCCGTCGCACCGTCGAACGCCATCTCGGCGACCACGGCGACGGTGCCGACCTCGGCGACCCGATGCTGCTCGAGGCGCTGGTGGACGCCGGCACCATCGACGAGTCCTACTTCTTCCGCCACGGTGAGCAGCTCGCCTACCTCCGCGACCGGGTGCTCCCCCGCCTGGTGCGCGAGCGCGCGAACGGCCACACGCTGCAGCTGTGGAGCGCCGGCTGCGCCGACGGCGAGGAGCCCTACACCCTCGCCATGATCCTCATCGAGGAGGGCCTCGACGGTCGCGCGGAGGTGCTGGCGACCGACGTCTCGGCCGGGGCGCTGGCACGTGCCCGGGCGGCCACGTACACGCCGTGGTCCCTGCGGTCGAGCGAGGTCGCGGCGCGCTCGCACCTGTTCCAGGCCTCCGGCTCCCGCCGGCGGCTGACACGTGCGGTCACGGACCAGGTCACCTTCCGGCAGCACAACCTGCTCGACCCGGCCTACCCCTCGCCCCCCGCCGGGACGGGCTTCGACGTCATCCTGTGCCGCAACGTGCTCGTCCACCTCGAACCGGAAGCGGTGGCGGCCGTGATCCCGCGCCTCGTCGCGGCGCTCGCTCCCGGCGGCTGGCTGTTCATCGCACCCGCCGATCCGGCGGCGCTGGGGGTCGTCGGGGCCGAGGAGCTCGAGCCGGTGGTGCTGCCCACCGGGGGACTCGTCTACCGCCGCACCAACCACCCCCCGGCGGACCGGTCGGTCACGGCCCAGCCGCTGGCGGCGAGGACACCGGACGCGCCGGCACGCCGGCGGACGGATCGCCGTCGACCGCGAGCGCGCCCCGTCCGAGCCCCCGTCGTGACCGCAGCGACGGACGCTCCCCGCCCGATCGCCGACGGGCGCGGCCACTGCCGCGAGGCACGTCGGCTGCTCACCGATGGCCGCCCGGCGGATGCGCTGCGCGAGGCACAGGCGGGCGCCTTCCTCGAGCCCGACCTGCCGGCCGCGCACCTGACGCTGGCGCTGGCGGCGAAGGCCGTCGGGCAGCACGCCGTGGCCGGTCGGGCGTTCCGACGCGCGACCGAGCTCCTCAGCGAGCTGCCGCCGGACGAGCCGGTCGAGCTCTGCGAGGGCGAGACCGCCGGGCGGCTGGTCGAGCTCGCCCGCGCGCACGCACTCCTGGCACGGGAGGCGTCGTCGTGACGGCCATGACCGACGAGGAGCTGCTGCGGCGGCGGGCACGGGATCTCGCCCGCCCGCTCCATGCCGAGGACGTCGGCGACACGCGCCAGATGATGCGCTTCCGTCTCGGGGGCGACGGGTACGCGGTGCCACTCGACCGCACCCGTGAGGTGGTTGCGCTCGCCGGCGCGGCCCGACTGCCACGGCCCGCCTGGCCGCTGGTGGCCCTGACATCGGTCGCAGGGCACATCGTGCCCATCGTCATGCCGGGGCGGTCGACGCCTGGCCAGGGCCTGCTCCCAGACACGCCCTGGGGCGTGGCGGTCGAGGCCGGGGGGACGACCGTGTGCTTCCCGGCGGACGTGGTGACCGGGGTCGTCGATCTCCGGGAAGTGGACGTGTCGGCGGACGGCGCCGGCGACGGACGACGGTTCTCGCGGGGGATCACCCGCGACGGGGACATCGTCATCGACGTCGATGGGCTCGTCGCCTCGGTCGAGGGACGACAGCCGGATGGCCGTTCTGGGGCCGCCGGCCCCCAGGACGACGTGAGGGACAACGGATGACACTCAGCAGGCGCATCATGCTCGGCATGGCCGCGGCCACCCTCGTGAC
>JAHWKB010000305.1 GCA_019348115.1 Actinomycetota bacterium
CGGCGGCGACGGCCGGGTCGATCTCGGCGACGTACGGCGCGAGGACGCGCCAGAAGGCGAGCCCCTCGGCCTGGTGGGTCCGGGCGGCCTCCGCGTCCCCGCCGTCGAGGTCCTCGCCGACGACGACCGCGTACTTGATCGTCGCCTGGACGTACGGCACGAGCGACTGGCCCACCCACTCGTCGTAGGCGGTCCGGAACGCGTCGGCGTCGCCGTCGACGGCGGCGTCCCGCATGTCCTCGGTCGCCGCGAGCAGCGCCTCGTTGACGGACTCGCCGGTGCCGAAGTCCTCACCGCGCTTGGACGCCGTCGCGTACGGGGCGCAGTCCGGCGACGCCCCGTGGTAGAAGGCCCAGACCTCGTCGACGTTGTGCGGTGCCCCCTCCGCCGGGTCGGTCTCGCCGGCCTCGAGCTTGGCCGCGGCCGCGTCGAGCTCGTGGAACGCCCACATCATCAGGACGTGGTTCTGCGTTCCCTTCGTGATCGCCTGGCGCCGGACCGCGTCCGACTCGCCCGCGAAGGTGCCGGTGCCGTCGAGTGCCTCGGTCACGAAGTCGTCGAGGAAGGTCTGGTCGCCGAAGTGGTCGACGGCGGTGTTCCACAGCGGCTCGTCGCGGTCGCCGGTCGCGAAGCCCTGCAGGGTCCGGGCGGAGCCGTCGCTGTTCTCCGAGCTGCCACCCTCGCTGTAGGCGGCGCGGGCGGCGTCGTAGTCGGGCTCGCCGTCGCCCGGGAGGGCGTCGCTGATCGCGCAGACGTCGTTCACGACCTGCGCGTGCGCCTCGACGTCGGACACGGGCTCGTAGCCGCCGAGCCCGCCGGAGGGGGCCGACTCGCCCGACGCGACGCCGGAGGCGCTCGCCGAGCCGGAGCCCGAGCTGGAGCCGGATGCGGAGCCGGACGCGGAGGCGGAACCGCCGCCGGTCCCGTCGATGTTGCGGACGGTCGCGCCGTCGTCGCTGCCGCCGCAGGCGGTGAGGACGAGGGTGGAGGCCGCGACGGCTGCGGCCGCGCGGAGCTTCGTTCGGTACACGGGAGGTCTCCAGTGAGGAGGGCGGATGGTGAGTTAGGTCAGCCTAACCTTCATCCGGCCGGACGTGTCAACCGGGCCCGGCGGTAGCCTCCTCCCCGACCGGAGGGTGCAGCGGTGACGGGACGCAGGATCGCGGCGGTGATCACGTTCCTCGTCGCCGCGATGCTCGTGCTGAGCCTGTGGCTCGGCTTCCGCTTCATCCGCAGCGGCTTCGGCCTGTTCGACACCGGTCGCGGCGAGTACACCGAGTCCGGGACGACCGTCGTCGAGAGCATCCGCGAGCTCTCGGAGCTCACCACGATCGAGGTGGTCGAGGCCGTCACGCTCGAGAAGGGCAACGACGCGGGCGTCCTGAACTTCCTCCGCGGCGACCGCATCTCCCTCCTGGCGGTGGCGCGCATCGGGGCGGGTGTGGATCTCGGCGAGGTCGAGGAGGGCGACGCCACCATCGACTTCGACCTGCGCTCGATCGAGCTGCGGGTCCCGCCGCCCCGCATCACGTTCGTCTCGCTCGACAACGACGCAACCCAGGTCTACGACCGGGACACGGGCCTCCTGACCCGTGGGGACCCGCAGCTGGAGTCCGAGGCGAGGCGCGCCGCCGAGGACCTGCTCGAGCGGCGCGCGCTCGAGGCCGGGATCCTCGACCAGGCCCGCTCGGCGACCCGCACGCGGCTCGAGGCGTTCCTGCGGGGCCTCGGGTTCGAAGAGGTCCGCATCATCGTCGAGGAGTGACGGGTGCTCGACATCGTGCTGGCGACCGTCGGCCTCCTCGGCGTCGCCGTCGCGGCCACCTCGGGGCTGCTCGAGCGCACGCCCCTCAACCCCGCCCTCCTGGCCCTGGCCCTCGGTGTCGTGATCGGCCCGGAGCTCCTGGGCCTGGTCGACATCTCGTCCGGGATGGACCAGCGCGTGCTCTCCACCGCCGCCCGCCTGCTCCTCGCCGTCGGGCTCATGGGCGTGGCGCTGCGGTACCCGGTGGGCGAGCTCCGCCAGCGCGTGCCCGGCCTCCTGCTCCTCGTCCTCGTGGTCCTGCCCCTGATGGCCGGCACGGTCGCGCTCGGCGCGATGTGGATCCTCGGCGTCCCCTTCGGCGTGGCCGCGGTCATCGGGGCGGTGCTGTCCCCCACCGACCCGGTCCTCGCCTCGAGCGTCGTGACCGGCGAACCGGCCGAGCGCGACATCCCCGTCCGGCTCCGCCAGCTCCTGTCGGTGGAGTCCGCCGCGAACGACGGGCTCGCGCTGCCGCTCGTGCTGGTCGCCGTCGCGCTCGCCGGCGGCACCCACGCGGCACACCCACTGGCGGGCCTCGGGAAGGCCGCCCTCGAGGTCGTCATCGGGACGGCCATCGGGGCCGCCGTCGGCACCGTGGCCGGGCACGCCGTCCGTCGGTCCCGCCGTGGGCGCCGCATCGAGCCGTCGGCCAAGCTCGTCTTCCCGTTGGTCCTCGCCTTCGCCGTCCTCGGCGTCGCCGGCATCGCGCAGGGCGACGCCATCCTCGGGGTCTTCGTGGCCGGGCTGGTCTACAACCACCTCGTCTCGGGACCCGACCGCGAAGCGGAGGTCGAGATCGACGAGGGGGTGAACCAGTTCCTCGTGCTGCCGGTCTTCGCCCTCCTCGGGGTGGTGCTGCCCTGGGAGGCGTGGGCCGCCCTCGGATGGGGCGGTCCGGCGCTGGTGGCGGTCGCCCTGCTCCTCCGCCGCCTCCCCTGGATCCTCGCGCTGCGTCGGCCCCTGGGGCTCGGCGGGAGGGATGCGCTGTGGCTCGGCTGGTTCGGGCCCATCGGCGTCGCGGCGCTCTTCTACCTCGGCCTCGCCCACGAGCAGGGGGTGAGCGATCCCGCCGTGTGGCACGCCGGGACGCTGGTCATCGCCGCGAGCACGCTGTTCCACGGGGCGAGCGCCGCCCCGGGCCGGCACGCCTTCGC
>JAHWKB010000306.1 GCA_019348115.1 Actinomycetota bacterium
CGAAGCGTCCCGCCTCGCCGCCGTCGCAGATGCGGTGGTCGAACGCGAGCTGGAAGCGGGTCACGCGCCGGACCGCGATC
The DNA here is from genome assembly GCA_019348115.1 of Actinomycetota bacterium. Taxonomy (GTDB): domain Bacteria; phylum Actinomycetota; class Nitriliruptoria; order Nitriliruptorales; family Nitriliruptoraceae; genus JAHWJY01. Next base: position 81 of record JAHWKB010000306.1, read on the forward strand.
TCGCCCTCGTGCACCCACGGCCGCTCGCGGATCGCGCCGATGCCGAGGATGCCGGCCTCCGGCGCGTTGATGATCGGGTTGCCGTCGTCGTTGCCGAAGAAGCCGTAGTTGTCGACGGTGAAGGTCCCGCCGGTGAGCTCGCCGGGCGTCGCGGTGCCGGTACGGCACTTCTCCGCGAGCTCGACGGTCTCCATGGCGAGCTGCAGGGTCGACTTCGTGTGCGCGTCCTTGATGTTGGGGACGATCAGCCCACGGTCGGTGTCGACCGCCACCCCGAGGTTGATGTGCTCGAGCAGGCGGATCTCGCCGGCCTCTTCGTCGTAGACGGCGTTGAGGGTCGGGAACCGGCGGAGCGCCAGCACGGTCGCGCGCATGATGAGCGCGTTCGGCGTGATCTTGACGTCGAAGCCCTGGCTGCGGGCCTCGGCGGTGAGGTCGTGGCGGAGCTCCCAGAGCTCGGTGAGGTCCGCGTCCCGCGAGCACAGCGCGTGCGGGATCTCGCGGCGCGACTGCTCCATCTTGGCGATGATGCGCTTGCGGATGCCCTTGACCTGCTCGACCTCGCCCGGCGTGCGGCCACGGAAGCCGGGGACCGGCTTCTCGCCGGCGGCGGCCGAGACCAGCGCCGGGGCGCTCGCCGCGGGCTGGGCGGTGGGCTGCTTCGCGGCCGGCTGCTGCTGCGCGGGCTGCTGCGCGGCCGGCTGCTGCGCGGTCCCGCCGTCGGCCGCGGCACGGACGTCCTCACGGGTGATGACCCCGTCCTGGCCGGAGCCGGGCGCGATCTCGGCGAGGTCGACGCCGAGGTCCTTGGCGAGCTTGCGCACCGGCGGCTTGGCCAGCGGCTTCACCTGGCCGGCGGTCTCCGCCGGCTGCTCGGCGGGCGGCTGGTCCTGCGGCGCGCCCTTGCCGCGCCGCCGGCGACGGCCTCCGCCACCGCCCTGCCCGTAGCCCACCAGCGGCTGCGGCTCCTCGTCGGCGTCGAGGCCGGTCGACTTCCGGGGCCCGTCCTGGACCTCGCCGTAGAGCCCCGAGGTGTCCTCGACGTTCTTCGCGGCGCTCGACGGCGCCGACCCCGCCGCCTCCGTCGGGGTCGCCTCCATGGCGCCCTGCGCCGGCGAGCCCCCGCTCTGGCCGCCGAGGTCGTCGCCGGGTGCGTCCTTCGCGACCGCCTCGACCTCGATGGTGATCAGCGGCTTGCCGACCTCGCGGACGTCACCGACCTCGCCGTGGCGCTCCTTGACCACGCCGGCGAACGGCGACGGCACGGCGACGACGGCCTTCGCCGTCTCGATCTCGGCCACCGTCTGGTTCAACGTGATGCGCTCGCCGACCTCGACGGCCCACGAGACGATCTCGCCCTCCTCGAGCCCCTCGCCGAGGTCGGGCAGCAGGAAGTCCCGGATGTCCGCCACGTGTCGCTCCTTGTCGCTCCGCGCTGCCGAAGATCAGTACCCCAGCGCCTGCTCGACGCAGTCGAGGATGCGGTCCACGTTCGGGAGCCAGAACTCCTCGAGCTTCGCCGGGGGGTAGGGCGTGTCGAACCCGGTGGCCCGGAGGACGGGCGACTCGAGGGAGTAGAAGGCCAGCTCCTGGATGCGGGCCGCGACCTCCGCCCCGATGCCCAGGGTCTGGGCTGCCTCGTGCACGACGATGGCCCGGCCGGTGCGCTTGACGGAGTCGACGATGGTGTCGATGTCCATCGGGTTGAGCGAGCGCATGTCGACGACCTCGAGCGACCAGCCCTCCTCCTCGGCGGCCTCGGCCGCCTCGAGCGCGGTCTTCACCATCGGCCCGTAGGCGATGATCGTCGCGTCGCTGCCCTGCGTCCGCACGACGGCCTTGTGGGCCGGCTCGGTCTTCACCGGCAGCTCGACGTCGGACTTCATCCAGTAGCGGCGCTTGGGCTCGAGGAAGACGACCGGGTCGTCCATCGCGATGGCCTCGCGCATCATCGAGTACGCGTCGTCGGGGTTGCCCGGGGTGAAGACCTTCAGGCCCGCGGTGTGGACCCAGTACGACTCGGGCGACTCGGAGTGGTGCTCGACCGCGCCGATGCCGCCGCCGTAGGGGATGCGGATCGTGATCGGGAGCTTCACCGTGCCGCGGGAGCGGTTCCGCATCTTCGCGACGTGGCTCACGATCTGCTCGAACGCCGGGTAGGTGAACCCGTCGAACTGCATCTCGGGGACCGGCCGGTAGCCGTAGAGCGCGAGCCCGATGGCGGTGCCGATGATCCCGGACTCGGCGAGCGGCGTGTCGTACACCCGGTCCTCGCCGTACGTGTCCTGGAGCTTGTCGGTGACGCGGAAGACCCCGCCGAGCTTGCCGACGTCCTCGCCGAAGATGAGGACGCGGTCGTCCTCGGCCATCGCGTCGTGGAGGGCCTTGTTGATCGCCTGCGCGAGCGTGACCGCCATCAGTTGCCCTCCCCGGTCCCGCCGACTCCGGACGCGCCGGGCGTGCTCCGCTCCCCCTCCGCGCCACCGGCGACCGACGCGAGCTCGGCGCGGAGCTGCTCGCGCTGGCGCTCGAAGTGGCCGGTGTCGTCGACGTAGACGTGCTCGAACAGCTCCATCGGGTCGCCGTGCGGGGCGTCGTAGATCTCGTCGCGCATGCGCTGGGCCTCACCGCCGGCGTGCTCGTCGATGGCGTCCTCGAGCTCCTGGTCGTAGAGGTCGCGGCGCTTCAGGTACTGCTTCATCCGGGCGAGCGGGTCGGTTCGGGCCGCCTCCTGCTCCTCCTCCTCGGTGCGGTACCGGGTGGGATCGTCCGAGGTGGTGTGCGCCTCCATCCGGTACGTGAGTGCCTCGATGAAGGCGGGACCGTCGCCGGCGCGCGCCTGCTCGACGGCCTTCTTCGTCACGGCGTAGGTGGCGA
>JAHWKB010000307.1 GCA_019348115.1 Actinomycetota bacterium
GCCAACGAGACGTCGATCGCTCGCTGCAGCTCGTCCACGCCGAACTCCCGGCTCGGTTCCGAACGTACCATGCCGCCGAGAGCCTCACGGGAGGAGAGGACGACCATCGGCAGCGGGAGAGGAGGCGGTTCGAGGTCGACAGGGACTCGGCATGGGGTGGCAAACGCGCTGGTGGGTCGGGCCAGCGAGCTCGCCGCGCTGGAGCGCTCCCTTTCGGCGGCCATGGCGGGGCGAACCACCGTCGTGCTCGTCGGAGGGGATCCCGGCGTGGGCAAGACGCGCCTGATGGACGCAGCAGCCGCCCGCGCCACCGAAGTGGGAGCGCGGTCGGGTGGGGGGTCTCGCCGGCGACTGGTGCCTCACCGTTCCTGCCGTGGCGGGCGGCGCTGCGCACGACCGTCGCCTCCGCCAGAGCGCTGCTCGACGGTGGTGGCGGCGGTTCAGGGGATGCCCGCTTTCGCGTGTTCGAGCGGGTGGTCGACGAGGTCGTCACCGCCTCCCGAGAGCGGACGGTCGTCATCGTCCTCGACGACCTTCAGTGGGCCGACCCAGGGAGCCTGGAGCTGCTGAGGTTCCTCGCCCGCACCTTGCATGGCGCACCTGTCCTCGTCCTCGGCACGTACCGACACACCGAGGCGGGCGCCGGCTCGCCCCTTGCCGACGTGCTGACGATCTGGGCTCCTGCGGCGAGCACCTCCGGTTGCAGGGACTGCCGCCCGCGGACGTCGCGGTGCTCGCCGCCCACCTGGGCGCCGACGCCGACCCCGAGGCACTGCACGAGCGCACCGCCGGTAACCCTTCCTGGTCGCCCAACTGTGCGACTCCGCCATGGCAACCGGCGCCGACGTGCGGGTGGCACCGCTGCCGGCTGCTGCAGCTGCGCTCGTCGGCCACCGCCTGCACCGACTGAGGGCCCCCCCACGGGCCCACGGGGGGCGGAGGCCGGGGGGCGGAGGTGTGCCGATCCGTGCTCGATGTCGCCGCCGTCGCCGGCCGCGTCGTCGACCTCCGTCTCCTCGCCGCCGCACTCGGGCGGGACCCGGCCTCCCTGCTCCCGGTGATCGACGAGGGTCTCGCCGCCCAGATCGTGGAGGCGTCACCGGGACGGCCACCGACCTACCGCTTCGTGCACGACCTCGTGCGTGAGGCCTTGGTCGACGCCCTGCCGGCCGAGCGACTCGCCCGGCTCCACTGGCACCTCGGCGAGTGCTGGCGTCTTGGCCTCGACGCAGCGAGGAGGCCGCCCGGCACCTGTTGGCGGGCGATCCCGAGCGAGCAGTGGCGGCGTCGCTGCAGGCCGCCGAGGACGCCCTCGACGCGCTCGCCTTCGCGAGCAGGCGGCCGAGCACCTGGCGTGGACGTACGCGGGGAAGAGGTCGACGTGGAGCTCCTGTTCGGTTTGGGCGACGCCCGGCTGCGTGCCGGCGACTGGGACAGTGCCGGCACGGCCTATGAGCAGGCGGCGTGACAAGCACGACGCGCCGGCGATGCGGAAGGGCTGACCCGAGCGGCCCTGGGATTCGGTGCCGGCTTGGCGGGGTTCGAGGTGCGTCTGCTCGACCCTCGACAGATCTTCTTGCTGGAGGAGGCCGCCACCGCGCTGCGGGGATCCTCATCGCCGCTGCTGTCGTTCGTCCTCGCCCGGCTTTCCGTCGCCGTCTCGTTCGTCGATGACTCGGACCGTCGCCAAGAGCTCAGTCAACGTGCAGTCGAGCATGCCGAGGCGTCCGGTGACCCGGCGCGATGGCGTATGCACTGGCCACACGCGCCGACGTCCTCGCCGGTCCGGACCACGTCGAGGAGCGCATCGCGCTCGGCAGCCGCATCGTCGAGCCCGCACGAGCGGCCGGTGACGACGAACTGAGTCTGCTCGGTCACCGCTTCCGCGTCGTCGCGCTGCTCGAAGCCGGTGACGTGGCGGCAGTCGACCGGGAGATCGCGGCGTTCACCTCGCTCGCCGAGCGGTACCGCCTTCCCGTCGTCCGCTGGTACGTCCCGCTGTTCGCCGGGATGCGGGCGCTCATGCAGGGTGACGTGGCGGCCGCCCGGCGTCTCGCTGACGAGGCCCAGGCGATCGGTGCGCAGGCGGGGAGCGTGAAGGCCTCGATTGCTGGCGGGCACCCTGCGCATGGCCATCGCCCGTGAGGAGGGCACGTCGCGGCCTACGCCGCCGAGGTGAGGGCGATGGTCGAGCCGTACATCGAGCGGAACCCGACGATGGCGTCGCCGTACGCCACCCTTGCGGCCGTGGAGCTGGCGGCTGGCAACGTCAGCGCCGCCCAGCACGCCTTCGATGGTCTGGCACGCCTCGACTTCGGGGCGGAACAGCGCGACTCGGAATGGCTGGGCACGCTCGAAGCGGCCGCCGACCTCTGCGTGGTGATGGGCGACTCCGTGCGGGGACGACGGGTGTACGACCTGCTGCTTCCGTACGCCGGCCGCTTCATCGACGACGGCATCGGCGCCGCCTGTCTCGCCGTCGTCGACGAGGTGCTGGCCCGGCTGGCCCTGCTCCTGGCCGAGCCGGTGGCGGCGCGACGCCATCTGGAGACCGCGCTCGAGACCTACGACCGGACGGCCTCCACCCTGCTCCACCAACGCGCCCGCCGGCTCCTCGAGCCCCGCGCCCCGGCCGTCGCCACACCGCAGAGCGGTGCCTTCGGTCGCGACGGCGACGTGTGGGTCATCTCGTATGCCGGGCGCGAGGTGCGCGTGCGCGATGCCAAGGGCCTGCACGATCTGGCCACCCTGTTGAAGGAACCCGGCCGGCACGTGCACGTGGCCGAACTGACCGGCGCCGGCGTGCTGTCCGGGCCCGTCGACGTGGTCCTCGACGACCGGGCGAAGCGGGAGTTCCGGCAACGGCTACGCAGCCTCGACGAGGACCTGGCGGACGCCGAGCGGGACGGTGACGGCGAGCGCTACGCCCGGGCCCGGGTCGAACGCGACGCTCTGG
>JAHWKB010000308.1 GCA_019348115.1 Actinomycetota bacterium
GGGTAGCCTGCGCGCTTCCCCCGTAGGAGTCCTCCCCGCGTGTCCCGTCCGGCCATCGAGATCCGCGGACTCGTGAAGCGGTACGGGGACACGGTGGCGGTCGCCGGTCTCGATCTCGAGGTGGCCGCCGGCGAGACGCTGGCGCTCCTCGGCCCCAACGGGGCGGGCAAGACCACGACCGTCGAGTGCTGCGAGGGCTACCGGCGGCCGGACGCGGGGACGGTCCGCGTGCTCGGGCTCGACCCGCACGCGGACGCCGGAGCGTTGCGGGCGCGGGTCGGGCTGATGCTGCAGGAGGGGGGCGTCTACCCGATGGCCTACCCGCGTGAGGTGGTGCGCCTGTTCGCGCGCTTCTACGCCGACCCGATGGATCCCGACGGGCTCCTCCGCCACGTCGGGCTCGACGACGCCTCACGGACCCGGTTCCGCGACCTCTCTGGCGGGCAGAAGCAGCGGCTGTCGCTCGCGCTGGCCCTGGTCGGCAGGCCGGAGGTCGTCTTCCTCGACGAGCCCACGGCGGGACTCGACGTCGCCGCCCGCCGGATGACCTGGGACCACGTCCGCCACCTGCAGGAGCAGGGCGTGACGATCGTCCTGACCACCCACCTGCTGGACGAGGCGGAGGAGCTCGCGGACCGGGTGGCCATCGTCGATCGCGGCCAGCTCGTCGCCCTCGGCACGCCCGACGAGCTGACCCACGGGACCCCCGCGCAGCTCCGCTTCTCGGCCGTGCCCGGGCTCGACCTCGTCGGGCTGCGGAGCGCCGTGGGCGAGACCGTGACGGAGGACCGTCCCGGCCGCTACGTCGTGCACGCGGACAACGATCCGGCGCTCGTCGCCCGACTCACCGCGTGGCTCGCCGAGCACGACGTCCTCCTGGGCGAGCTCCGTGGGGGCAAGCGCAGCCTCGAGGACGTCTTCCTCAAGCTCACGTCCGAGTCCGAGGAGGTGGCTCCGTGAGCAGCTCGGCGCCGGTCCGCCGCCCCGCTCCCGCCCCGTGGGGCAGCGCCGTCCTGGCCCAGACGGCGATGGAGCTGAAGCTCCTCCTCCGGTCGGGAGAGAGCCTGCTCGTCACGTTCGGCATCCCCCTCGGGATCCTCGTCTTCTTCTCGCTCGTCGACGTCCTCCCGACCGGCGACGGGGACCCGGTCGAGTTCCTCGTCCCCGGCGTGCTGGCCATCTCGGTGATGTCGACCGCGTTCGTGGCCCAGGCGATCCAGACGGCGTTCGAGCGCAAGTACGGCGTGCTGAAGCGGCTGGGGGGCACCCCGCTCACCCGGACGCGCTTCCTCACGGCCAAGGCGGTGGCCGTCCTGGCACTGGTCGTCGTCCAGACCGTGCTGGTGCTCGTGGTCGCCCGTCTCGGGCTGGGCTGGCGTCCCGCGGGCGGCGCCGGACCGGACGTCGCGCTCGTCGTCGGCGGGATGCTGCTCGGGACGGCGACGTTCACCGCGCTCGGGCTGGCCCTCGCCGGCGCGGTGCGGGCCGAGGCCACCCTCGCCCTGACCAACGCGCTGTACCTGCTCCTGCTCCTCGTGAGCGGCCTGACGATCGATCTCGACTCGCTCCCCGCCCCGCTCGCGTACGCGAGCCTGTTCCTGCCGTCGGGGGCGCTGGGCGTGCTCCTGCGGGAGGGGTTCGCACCCGCCGGGGCCGGGTCGTGGCCCCTCGCGACAGCGGTGCTGGCGGGGTGGACCGCGGTGGCCGTGGCGGTCGCCGTGCGGACGTTCCGGTGGGAGGCCTGAGCGGCCGGCATGATTCCCGATCCCGACACGGGACGGGGTAGTCTCCCCCGCGCTGCGGGGGGCTCGTGCCCACCGCGACCTCCACCTTCCCACGCGACGGGCGTAGGCATGTCCCGAGACGGAGAGGACGGCACGTTGCGCAAGGCACGGACGCGGTCCACGGTCATCGCCGTGGTCCTGGGACTGCTGCTCATGGCCTGCTCCCTGGACCAACCCCAGTCCGCACTCGACCCCCAGGGGCCGTACGCGCGTGACCCCCACAACCTCTTCGTGGTCGTGTTCTGGATCGCGGTCGCCGTCTTCGTCCTCGTCCAGGGGCTCATCCTCTACGCGGCCGTGAAGTACCGCGCCAAGCCGGACGACGACACGCTCCCGGTCCAGGTCCACGGCAACACCAAGCTCGAGATCCTGTGGACCCTGATCCCGGCGCTGATCCTCGCCGGCATCGCGGTGCCCACCGTCCGGATGGTCTTCGAGCTGGCGGCCGAGACCGACGATGCCGTCACCATCGAGGTCATCGGCCACCGGTGGTGGTTCGAGTACCGCTACCCCGACCACGGCGACATCGTCACCGCCAACGAGCTCGTCATCCCCGTGGGCGTCCCCGTCCGGCTCGAGATGACGGCCGAGGAGACGGGCCTGCCGGACCGCGGCGTCCTCCACTCGTTCTGGATCCCGAAGCTCGGCGGCAAGCAGGACCTCGTGCCGGGCCGGATCACGACCCTGAACCTGCTCGCGGACGAGCCCGGCCGCTACCTGGGGCAGTGCGCCGAGTACTGCGGGCTGTCCCACGCCAACATGCGAGCGCGTGCCGTCGCGCTCTCCGACGGTGACTGGCAGGCGTGGCTCGAGAACCAGCAGTCTCCGGCGGTCACACCCGAGGACGGGCTCGCGGCCCAGGGGGCGGAGCTGTTCGGCAACCTCGGCGACCGGCGCTCGTGCGTGTCCTGCCACAACATCCGCACCGAAGGCGGGGAGCCGGGCGCCGCCGTGGGTCCCGACCTCACCCACCTCATGAGCCGCGAGGAGTTCGCCGGGGCCATCTTCGAGCTGAACGAGGAGAACCTCCAGCAGTGGCTCGCGGACCCGCCGGCGATGAAGCCGATGCAGCCCGAGACGGGGATCGGCATGCCGGACCTCGGTCTCACGCCCGAGGAGATCGACGCCCTCGTGGCCTACCTCCTGACCCTCGAATAGCTCCGAGC
>JAHWKB010000015.1 GCA_019348115.1 Actinomycetota bacterium
AGGAGGTCGAGGAGCCCCGTGTAGCCCGGGTCCTCGACGGCGACGCGGTCGCCGATGCGCAGCGTGGTGCCGAGCACGCGCTCGATCCCGTCGAGGGCCCCGCTCACCGCGACGAGGGAGGAGGTGTCGATGCCGTCGCGTGCGAACCACGTGGTCGCCCGCTCGGCGAGGGCCGCGACGAGGGCTTCCTCGCCGTAGCCGCGGACCGGGACGTCCAGGTCCCGGAGCGCGGCGGCGAGGTCGGGCAGCAGGTCCGGATCGGGGTCGCCGGCGGCGAGGTCGCGCACGCCGGCGGGGAGCGCGGCGTGCGGCCGCGACACGAGCGGCGGGACGTGGCTCACGACGGTCCGGCTGCGCTCGTGGGTGACCACCAGGCCGCGGGTGCGGAGCTCGCGGTAGGCGGTCGCGACCGTCGTCGGGGAGACGCCGAGCTGCGCGGCGAGCCCGCGGACCGAGGGGAGCGGGGTGCCCGGCGCGAGCGTGCCGGCGCCCACGGCGTCCTCGATGGACCCGGCGATGTCGCGGGCGCTCGTCCCGGTGATAGCGTGTGCTGACACAGAAGGCATATTGTAACAGTACAGTAAGGCACGTCATGGCACCACCGCCACCCACGACCGCACCGACGACCGCGCCGGCGAGCGACCGCGTGCGGGTCCGGCGACTTCCGGACCGGGGCGCCTACGACCGCGCCGGCGTCCACGCCGTCCTCGACGCCGGGTTCCTGTGCCACCTCGGGTTCGCGGTGGACGGCCAGCCCTACGTGATCCCGACCCTCTACGGCCGCGACGGGGACGTCGTCTACGTCCACGGCTCGGCGGCCAGCCGGATGCTGCGCCAGCTCGCCGGCGGTGTGGCCGCCTGCCTGACCGTCACGCACGTGGACGGGCTCGTCCTGGCGCGCTCGGCGTTCCACCACTCGATCAACTACCGCAGCGCGGTCGTCCTCGGGAGCGCGACGCTCGTCGACGATCCCGACGAGAAGCTGCGTGCCCTCGAGGTCGTGACCGACCAGGTCGTCCCCGGTCGCTGGGCCGAGGTCCGCGGACCCAGTGCCAAGGAGGACCGCGCCACCGCCGTCCTGCGGCTGCCGCTCGACGAGTGCTCGGTGAAGATCCGCGACGCCGGCGTCGGCGACGACGTCGAGGACCTCGAGCTCGACGTGTGGGCCGGCGTGGTGCCGCTCGCGACCGTCCCGGGCGCGCCCGTCCCCGACCCCGGCCTCCGCGCCGGCATCCCGGTGCCCGCCTCCGTCGCCGCCCTCCTCGATCCGGACGCCCGCCGATGACCACGCTGCTCCGCTCCACGCCCGGCGGCGCCGGCCCGGTGACCGCCCGCGCCCCGCGGCCGGTCGCGCTCGCCCTCGCGCTCGGAACCGTCTACGTCGTGTGGGGCTCGACCTACCTGGCCATCAAGGTCGGCATCGAGACCATCCCCAGCCTGCTCCTCGCCGCGGTGCGGTTCCTCGTCGCCGGCGTCGCGCTGTACGCCGTGGCGACGCGGGTGGGGGACCGCGTCGGCGACCGACCCACGCGCGCCCACTGGCGTGAGGCGTTCGTCCTCGGTGCGGCGATGCTGCTCGCGGGCAACGGCTTCGTGACCGTCGCCGAGGAGCGCCTGGACTCCGGCATCGCGGCGCTCCTCGTGGCGATGGTCCCGCTCTGGATGGCGGTCCTCGACCGGGCGCTCTTCGGGGCGCGGCTCAGCCGGCTGGCCGTCGTCGGGCTCGCGCTCGGGTTCGTCGGCGTGGCCGTCCTCATCGATCCCTTCGGCGGGGGCCAGGGCCCCGCCGGGATCCACGTCCCGAGCGCACTGATGATCCTCGCGGGCAGCGCCAGCTGGGCCTACGGGTCCCTCCGGGCCCGCGAGTCGGTCATGCCGACCCGTCCGCTGGTGTCGACGGCGATGCAGATGATCGCCGCCGGTTCGATGTTCGTCGTCCTGAGCGTGCTGCGCGGCGAGCTGCGCGGGTTCGCGTGGAGCGAGGTGAGCGCCGCGAGCGCCGGCGCCCTCCTCTACCTCATCGTCGCCGGCTCGCTCGTCGCGTTCAGCGCCTACGTGTGGCTCATCAAGAACGCTCCGGCGCCGATCGTCGCGACCTACGCCTACGTGAACCCGGTCATCGCGGTCGGGCTCGGGGCGCTGGTCCTGGACGAGGCCGTCGGGCTCCGCAACGTCGTCGCCGGCGCGATCATCGTCGCCGGCGTGGCCCTCATCATCCGGGCGCGCGCCCGGACCGGCTCAGGCGCCGCGGTCCTGCGCCGGCTCCGACAGAGCGCGCCGTAGCGACGTCTCGCCGGCCTCCCACGCGGCGATCGTCCGCCGGGTCATCTCGGCCTCGACCGCACCGATGGCGTGGGCGCCGAACAGGACGTCGACCGCGAGCCGCGGGTCCTGGGCCACGAGGCCGCCGGCGAGGTCGCGTGCCGCGATCGTCTGATGGTCGGCGTCGGCGACCACGTGGGTGTCGAAGAACAGCCGCGCCCACGTGCTCGCACCGAGCCGGCCGAGGACGTCGCTGACGCGACCCATCGGCAGCACCGAGAACATCTCGAAGATCGCGAGGTGCCCGATGGCCGCCCCACGTAGCCGTCGGTGCAAGCCGAACAGCGACACGACGTTCGTGCCGGCGAGCGTGGGGCCCGGCAGGAGGTCGAGGTAGGCGCCGTAGCTGTCGTCCATGCCGAGCTCGCGGAGGGTCAGGGCGAACAGCTCGGCGTGGACGTCCTCCTCGACGCCCTCGCCGTACTCGTCGGCCTGGATGTGCACGAGCGCGGCCTTGGCGGCGCCGTAGAGACGGGGGATCACCCAGGTGTGCGGGTCGGCCTCCTTGAGCTGCCAGGCGGTGCGGTGGGCGCAGAACTCGCGGACGTGGTGCGCCTCGCCGTGGTCGACGAGCCACTGCGACAGCGACGGCCCGTCGCCGGGCGTCGCCAGCTCGTCGAGCTGGGCGACGATGCCCTCGTCCGAGACCTCGACCGGGCCGACGGTCTCGCGCAGCGCCTCCTCGAAGGCGCGTTCCTGCCGTCGACGCCACGCGAGCAGGCTCGGCTCCCACTCCCAGTCCTCGGCGACCCCCTCGAAGCCGCGGTAGTGCAGCTCGTAGGCGAGGTACAGGGCGAGCTGCTCGTCCTCGCCGAAGAGCGGGTCGTCCCCGACCGGTGGCAGCGCCGGCAGGTCGTGGGGCTCGTCGCGGAGGTGGTCGAGGAGGAACGCCGTGATCTCGCCGCGCGGCTCGGGCAGCGGCGGCTCGGGGCGCTCGGTCGGACCCACGCGCCCGCCGGCCGGCGTGCCGGTGGCGCCGACCGTGAGGTCGTCGGCGGGGGTCTCCGGCGCGTCGACGGCGTCGGGCGACAGCGGTGCGGTGTCTGCGGGCACGGGCTTCTCCAGGGTGGAGGCCATCGTCCCTCCTCGTCCCGCCGCGGTGTCCGTTCCGCCCCGTCCGGAGGGCCGCCACCCCGTTGCGCGGCCTGGCCGGATGGGCGACCGCCGTGCGGCGCGCGTCAGGCGCGGGCGGCGAGCGCGAGCTGGCGGGACAGGCACACGACATCGCCGGCCTCGTCCCACAGCTCGCCGTCCTCCTCGAGGTAGCCGCCGGTGATGGAGCCGGTCGCGAAGCGTCCGGCGAGCCAGCCGGGCGCCGGTCGCTTGCGGATCTGCGTCGTCATCTCGATCGTCGGCGTCCAGCCCACCGGGGCGCCCGAGTTGAACACCGCCGGCGGGAACGCGTCGGCCATCATCAGCAGCCCGAAGACGTCGAGCTCCTCGTCGTCGGCGAGGCGGCACCAGCCGCGCATCTCGCCGGTGCCGTCCGGCTGGCCCAGGGACCAGCCGAGCGTCGCCGCCGGCATGTGGACGTCGAGCTGGCGCAGGATCGGCGGCGCGAACGTGCCGTGCTCGTCCGCGGACGCGTTCGCGTCGACCGTCTCGCCACGGGGCGGGAGCGCCGGCGGCTGCCGATCGAGCTTGGTGGGCCCGTCCAGCACCTCGAGGTCCGCGAAGGCACCCAGGAGCTGGAGCCGCGTGTCGCCCTCCTGGACGAGTCTGGCGGCGACCTGGCTCAGTCGGCGCCCGCGCTTGAGGACCTCGACCTCGACGGTCGCCGGCCCGACGGCGGTGGGACGGAGGAAGTGTCCCGTCACGGAGACCGGGTCGGGATGCGACGCCTCACCGGCCATCGCCCGGGCCGCGATCGCCATGAGGTAGCCGCCGTTCGGGACGCCACCGAGCACCGTCCAGCGTTCGGTGACCTCGGCGCCGTAGCGGGCCTGGCCGAGGGGCTCCACCGCCGTGTCGTCCGCGAACGTCCCCACGCGCACCTCCGGGAAGCTGGGTTCGTGGGCAGAACCTAGCGCACCGGGGCGCGAGAGCGGCGCCGCTACCCTCGCCTGCTCGCCGCGGCGGCCGTCGCGGTGGAACCGAACGCTCCGTGCCGCCAGCGCGAGAGCCCCTGCAGGAGCGACCGTTGAGCACCGACACCACCGCGACCCGACCCGCGAACGACGAGGGCGCCACCCCGTCCGTCGAGGCCGACCTCCCCACCCTCGTCGAGCTGTGCAAGAAGCGCGGCATCATCTTCCCGTCGTCGGAGATCTACGGCGGGTTCCGGTCGACGTGGGACTACGGGCCGCTCGGGGTCGAGCTCAAGGAGAACATCAAGCGCCAGTGGTGGCGCACGATGGTCCAGCTCCGCAGCGACGTCGTGGGCCTCGACGCGTCGATCCTCATGCACCCGAAGGTGTGGGAGGCCTCCGGCCACCTCGCGAACTTCGCCGACCCGTTGGTCGAGTGCACCGACTGCCACCGGCGCTTCCGTGAGGACCACCTGCGCGAGGACATCGAGGCGGGCCTGCTGCCGGAGTTCCGCTGCCCCGAGTGCAAGGGGGCGCTGACCGACCCGCGCAACTTCAACCTCATGTTCAAGACCTACGCCGGCCCGCTCGAGGACGACTCCGCCGTCGTGTGGATGCGCCCCGAGACGGCGCAGGCGATGTTCGTCGACTTCGCGACCATCCAGCGCGGCTCGCGCATGAAGGTCCCGTTCGGCATCGCCCAGATGGGCAAGTCGTTCCGCAACGAGATCACGCCGGGCAACTTCATCTTCCGCACCCGCGAGTTCGAGCAGATGGAGATGGAGTTCTTCTGCGAGCCGGGCAGCGACGAGGAGTGGCACCAGTACTGGATCGACGCGCGCCTGCAGTGGTACGTCGAGCTGGGCCTGCGCCGCGAGAACCTCCGCATCCGCGAGCACGAGGCCGACGAGCTCAGCCACTACGCCAAGCGCACCGTCGACGTCGAGTACTTCTTCCCGGACGCGTCGATGCAGTGGAGCGAGCTCGAGGGCATCGCCAACCGCACCGACTTCGACCTCAAGGCGCACCAGGAGGCGAGCGGGCAGGACCTCACCTACTACGACCAGCCCAACGACCGCCGCTACCACCCGTACGTGATCGAGCCGGCGGCCGGGGCGACCCGCGCCACGCTCGCGTTCCTCTACGACGCCTACCGCGTCGAGGAGGCGCCCGACGCCGACGGCAAGATGCAGTCGCGCACCGTCCTCCGCCTCGACCCGCGCCTGGCTCCCTACAAGGTCGCGGTGCTGCCGCTGTCGAAGAAGGAGGAGCTGACCCCGACCGCCGAGGAGGTCTTCGACCTCGTCAAGGTCGAGTGGATGGCGGAGTACGACGAGACCCAGTCGATCGGTCGTCGCTACCGCCGACAGGACGAGATCGGCACGCCGTACTGCGTCACGGTCGACTTCGACACGATCGAGGACCGCGCCGTCACCGTCCGCGACCGCGACACGATGACCCAGGACCGGGTCTCGATCGACCGCCTCGTCGACTACCTCCGCGAGCGGCTCCCCCGCTGACCCATGCGAACTCCGGGTGGGGTCAGGGCCAGGGGGAGCGATCGCCGGCGTCGCCGCGGTCGCGGCGGCGCGGGTCCCGCGCCGAGCGGTCGGCCAGGAGCACGCGGACGTCGGACTCGAGTGCGGTGATGTGGGCCAGCACGGCCGCCAGCCCGCGCACGAGGTAGCTCGCGATCATCAGCGCCGCGCCGATGGCGAACGTGATCACGATCACCACCACGCCGATGGTCGTCTCGCCGCGCTGGAACAGCAGCGCGCCGGCGACCACGCCGGCGAGGCCGGTGGCGTAGGCGAGGGTGACGGCGACGCCGGCGGCGCCGCGCATGTCCTTCGGGCTCGGGATCTCCTCCATGCGGTCATCCTCGCACAGTCCTCCGGGTCCGGCGGGAGGCCGGGAGGTACGCTGGCCGTCGCGGGCGAGGGAGGAGGAGCAGGTGTTCGAGCTCCCCGACGACGACCTCGATGCGGCCCTGGGCCGGCTCGAGGACGTGCTGCTGGGCCTGCCCTACGACCGGGCGCTGCCGGACGTCGCGACGCTGCTCGACGCGGCCGGCATCACGAGCGCCCACCTCACCGCCGACGACCGCATGCTCAAGGTCATGCACGAGGCGATCGTCGCGCGGCCGCTCGCGACCTCCGACGAGATCGCGACGCTGCGGACCTCGGTCGAGCTCCTCACCCTCGAGGTCGGGGTGCTCGGGGAGCGGCTCGCGGACCCGGCGACGTCCACCGCCGACGTCCAGCGGATGACCGAGCGGCTCGGCGCCGTGCGCGCCGAGCTCGACCGGATCCGCCGGCAGCTCTGAGCGACGCCGGCGCGCTCCGCCGCCGCCGTCGGTGGTCCTCAGGAGGTGAGCATCCCGTCGAGGTCCGGGAGCTCGGCCGTGGCCGGCGCGTGGTCGACGGCGACGACGAGCTGGTGGTCGGGGAGCCGCCGGAGGATGCGCGAGACGGCGGCCCGCAGGCGACGCGGGTCCGGCTCCGACGGCACCACGATGAGGTCGGACGGCTCGACGAGGTCGGCGAGGCGGGCGAACTGCCGACCACTGCGGTGCACGAGCTGCGCGTCGCGGCCCACGAGCGACGCCACGAGTGCCGTGAGCACGGGGTCGTCCTCGTCGTCGACGACCACCAGCACGGGCCGGGACGCCTCGCGGGCCAGACGCCCGGCGACCGTCAGCGCGAGGCGGAGACCCGGGAGCCCCGCGGGCTCGGTGTCCGAGGACGCGACGCTGACGACGATCCGGGACCACGACGTGTCGTGCAGCCGTGCCACGACGGTGGGGAGCCGCGCCGAGCGGATGAGGTCGTCGATGAGCCCACCGAAGAGCGACTGCGCGTCCGCGAGGCGCCCCTTCCACCCGAGGACCAGCAGGCTCGCCCCGTGCTCGACCGACGCGTGGAGGATGCCGGAGGCCGCGTCGGTGTCGACGCGCACGACGCCGTGGGCCTCGACGCCCGTGGCGAGCGCGACCTGCTCCGCCTCGCTCCCGAGCTGGCGGGCCTCGCGCAGGCGTGACGGCTCGGGGTGGGGCGGGACGACCGTGACGGGGAGGACGAGGCCGCCGTCGCGGCGCGCCAGCGCGGCCGCGAGGGCGGCGAGCGGGGCCGCGGAGGCGGGGTTGGCGATCGGGACGACGACGACCTGCCCGAGGCTCCGGGTGCGGTCGGGCGACGGGAGCCGCGGGGCGGCGCGGCCGGCGACCCACGAGGTCGTGAGACAGGTGATGAGGATGACGCCGATCACGGCGTTGACCGTGGCCGGCCCGAGGAGCCCGATCTCGAGTCCGACGAACACGGCGGCGAGGGTGGCCGCGGCCTGCGCGCCGGACAGGGCGAACATCGCCTGCCGCTCGGCCGCGACGTAGCCGAGGTAGCGCCCGGTGCCCTCGGCGGCGAGCCACTTGGCGCCGAGCGCGATGCCGGTGAAGGCGGCGGTCAGCCCCAGCACCTGCGGCTCGAAGAGCAGCCGGGGGTCCACGAGCATCCCGACGGAGATGAGGAACAGCGGGATCAGCAGGGTCGAGCCGACGACGTCGACCTTGCCCATCAGCACCGAGTCCTCCGGCACGAGCCGGTTCAGGGAGAGCCCGGTCAGGAACGCACCGATGATGCCCTCGACGCCGGCGAGCTCGGCGACGGCGCTGCCGGTGAACACGGCCGCGAGCAGGAACACCATGCGCGCGTTGCGGTCCTGGCCGTGGTTGGCGAAGAACCAGCGGGCGACCCGGGGGAGCACCACGACGGTCGCCGCGACGAGCACGACCAGCCCGAGCACGAGCTCGAGCCAGAACACCGGTCCGAGATCCCCGCCGAAGGCTCTCGCCACGACGACCAGCACGAGGAGGGCCGCCGTGTCGGTGAGGATGGTCGCGCCCACGGAGGTCGCGACCGCCCGGTTGTTGGCGACGCCGTACCGGCGGAACACCGGGTAGGTGAGGAGGGTGTGCGACGCCCAGCAGGACGCCAGCAGGGTCGCGGCCAGCACGCTGTAGCCCAGCGGCAGGATCAGCACGAAGCCGAGCGCCATCGGCACCACGAACGTCGTGGCGCCGAACAGCAGGCCGTCCCGGCGGTGGTGGCGGAGCTCCTCGAGGTCGAGCTCGAGGCCGGCGACGAACATGAGGTAGAGGAGGCCCGCGCTGCCGAGGACGGCGACGACGCCCGCGCGCTCGAGCACGCCGGCGACGTTGGGGCCGATCAGCGTGCCCATGAGGAGCAGCCCGACGATCCCCGGGATGCGCAGCCGCTCGGCGAGCACGGGGGCGACCAGCACGATCGCCATCAGGACCGCGAAGACGAACCCGGGGGCCTCGAAGGGGAGCCCGGGCAGCGCGGTCACGTGGGTCCGACCTCCGACAGCGGCCGGCCGGTCCAGCTGCGGAACGCCTCGCGCTGCTCGAGCGTCGGGTTCGGGACCATCGCGAGCTGCCGCTCGGGGCGCGGCTCGTCGAGCGTCACCGGCAGCGTCAGCAGCCTCGGGCCGCGGAAGACCGTCACCTCGACGGTGTCGCCGGCGCGGTAGGGACGCAGCGCCGGCGTGAGCTCGCCGCGGCCGACCTTGAGGCCGTCGATCGCGAGGAGGCGGTCCCCGCCGGTGAGCCCGGCGTGCCACGCCGCCTGGCCGCGGAGCACGGTGTCGAACGTGACCCCCTCGTCGGTCTCGCTGGAGACGACCCCGAGACGCGGGGCCGGGGCCACGTCGACGCTCTTCTCGGCGAAGGTGAGGCCGACGGCCTCCGCGAGGTCCTCGACCGGCGGCAGCTGGGTGCCGGCGACGTGGCGCTCGAAGAAGTCGGTGAGGTCGCGGCCGGCGACCTCGCTCACGGCGGCGACGACGTCGTCCTCGGTGTAGCCGGTGCCGCTCCTGTCGAGCAGCGTCGCAGACGACCTCGCGCCCTGACCGAAGCGCTCCCACAGGAGGCGGAACGCCCCGTCCAGGCCGTGGCCGTAGGGGTCCTCGCGCCGGATGAGGAGATCGAGGCACCATGCGAGCACGGCTCCGTGGCCGTAGTAGCTGACGCCCGCGTTGAGCGAGTTCTCGTCGCGGATGTAGTGCTTCGTCCACGCCTCGTAGCTCGACCGCTGCACCGACTGCACGGCCGCACCGGGCGTGTCGAGGACCGAGACGGCGACGCCGCCGAGCGCGTCGAGGTAGCGGCGGGTGCCCCACACGCCGGCGCGCAGCGGCAGCAGCTCGTCGTAGTAGGCGGTCCAGCCCTCGGCGACCCAGAGGCTCGTCGTGTGGGTCGGGCGCTCGTAGTCGAACCGGGTGAGGCCGGCCGGGACGAGGCGCTTGACGTTCCAGAGGTGGAGGTACTCGTGCGCGACGAGCGACTGGAACCGGGCGTACTCGTCCGGCTTCTCGAACGTCCGGACCGGCATCTGCAGGACCGCGCCGTCGCGGTGCTCGAGGCCGCCGGCGCCCGTGTCCCAGCCGATGCAGAGGAAGGTGTACTCCTCGATCGGGAGGTCGCCGGCGAAGAGCTCGACCGCGACCTCGCCGATGGCGGTGGCGTCGGCGGCCACGCGGTCGAGGTCGGGGAAGCCACCGTGGCCGGTCCACACGAAGCGGTGCGGGACGCCGGCGACCTCGTACTCGACGGTCGGGAAGTCGCCGACCTCGAAGGCCCCGTCGACGAGGTGGTCGAGGTCCTCGGCGACGAACACCGGTGCGTCGCCGGCGTCGGGGTCGCGGGGGAGGAGTGCGTGCACGTCGCCGTCGCCGTCGGCGAGCTCGAAGCGCACGACGTGGCGGCGGTCCTCGCCGCCCTCGACGTAGGGGAAGCTCGCCGCGGGGACGAGCAGCGCGTGGTGGTCGTCGACGTGGTTGGTGCGGACCGTGAGCTCGTTCGCGTAGAGCTCGAGCGCGACGGTCACCGGGCCCTGGACGTCGTCGGGGAGGGTCCACGCCGTGTGGCCCGACGGGGTGAGCTCGACGTCACGACCCTCGGGGTCCGCGGCCGAGATCCGCTGGACGTGATGGACGTAGTCCCGGACGACGTAGCTCCCCGGCGTCCAGGTGGGGAGGACGAGCCGGCCGCCGGCGGCGAGGTCGGCGGGGACGGTCACGGTGACGTCGACCAGGTGCTGGCGGCGACCAGGGAGGCGGACGGCGTACTCGAGCGGGACGTCGGACAACGGACGGCTTTCGGATCAGGGGCGGGACCGCGCGAGGCTACTGTCCCATGGCGACCCGAACGCCAGGAGTGCACGTGCCCGAACTGCCCATGCACGACCGCAAGGACGTCGTTCTCCCCGAGCCGCCGGCGGAGCTCCGCTCGCAGCTCGACGCGGCGACGGCGCGATCGGACGAGGACGAGCAGCGCCGGGCCGTGGGAGAGCTGGTCGCGTCCGCCCCGACCTTCCTCGAGGGCTGGGCCGAGCTGGCGCGTCTCGGACGCGAGCCGATCGAGCGGTACGCCTACGCCCGGGTCGGCTACCACCGCGGGCTGGACGCCCTCCGCCGCAACGGCTGGGGCGGGACGGGCCTCGTCCGCTGGGAGCACCCCACGAACCGCGGCTTCCTGCGCTGCGTCGCCGAGCTCCACCGTGCCGCGGCCGAGATCGGCGAGCAGGAGGAGGTCGACCGCCTGGCGGGGTTCCTCGTCGAGCTCGACCCCGACTGGGACGACCACAACGCCTGACGCCGGACGGCCAGCCCGCGCCACCGTTGACCGCCTCCCCTCCGCCTGTCACGGTGTGCGGTGGAGAACGGAGGCGTCGGTGGAGCTCGACGAGGTCAAGGCGCGATCGCGCCTGGTGTGGGGGCTGGGCGACTACGCGCCGACCTCGCGGCAGCTGGAGCCCGTGTCGGACCACCTGGTGGAGACCCTGGGCATCGGCCCTGGGCACCGGGTGCTCGACGTCGCCGCCGGCCACGGCAACTGCGCGCTCGCGGCCGCCCGACGGGGCGCGACCGTCGTCGCGTCCGACTTCTCGCCCGAGATGATCCGACGCGGCCGAGCCCGCACGGAGGGGACGGGGCTCGCGATCTCCTGGCAGGAGGCCGACGCGGCCGAGCTGCCGTTCGACGACGGCGCCTTCGAGCGCGTGACGTCGGTGTTCGGCGCCATCTTCGCCCCCGAGCAGGAGCTCGTGGCGCACGAGCTGGTCCGGGTCACCGCGCCGGGCGGCGTCGCCGGCATGACGGCGTGGACCGTGGACGGCGTGATCGCCCGGATGATCCGTGACCTCCGACCGTCGCATGCCCCGGCGCCGCCGGCCGACGCACCCGACCCCATGGCGTGGGGCGACCTCGCGCACGTCGAGCGACTGTTCGCGGACACGGGCGCCGAGCTGACCGTGACGCCGCGGACGGTGCGGTTCTCCTACCCGTCGTGGGAGCAGTGGGCCCGTGACTTCGAGGCCCACGGGATGATGGTCGTGCTGAAGCAGGAGCTCCCGCCGGAGGACTTCGAGTCCCTGCTCCGCAAGGCGCGCGACTTCGTCTCCGCAGCGGGCAGCGCCGAGGGGGACGGTGTCGCCTACGACGCGGAGTACCTCGAGATCGTCGTCGCCGTCCCCGCGTGACCCCGTGGTCCTCGGCGACGGTGGACGACGGCGGAGGCGGGCGGCCGCGCCGGCGTACCATCCGGTCCGGGCAGCACCGAGCGACGCAGGGGACCCGTGGCCGGGCGTATCCGCAGGGACGACATCGACACGCTGCGCGAGCGCGCCAGCATCGTCGAGGTCGTCGGCGACCACACGAGCCTGAAGCGCGCCGGCCCCCGGATGAAGGGGCTGTGCCCGTTCCACTCCGAGCGGACGCCCTCGTTCACGGTCGACCCCAGCTCCAACCTCTACTACTGCTTCGGCTGCGGCGCCGGTGGGGACATCTTCAGGTTCCTCATGGAGGTCGAGGGCCTCGAGTTCACCGAGGCGGTCGAGCAGCTCGCGCGGCGGACCGGCTACGAGCTCAAGTACGAGGAGATGTCCGCCGGCGAGAAGGCGGCGCTCGGGCAGCGCACCAAGCTCGTAGCGGTGACGACCGCCGCGCTCGCGTTCTTCCGTGCGCGCCTCTACTCCGAGGACGGCACGGTCGCACGGGACTACCTCAAGAGCCGGGGGTTCACGAAGGAGGACGCCGAGCACTTCCAGGTCGGTTACGCCCCGAACGAGTGGGAGGCCCTGGCCCGCCACCTCGTCGAGGAGCGCCGCTTCCCGCGTCGTGACGTGATCGAGGCCGGGCTCGCCGTCGACAACGACAAGGGGGGCCTGCGCGACCGCTTCCGCGGCCGGCTCATCTTCCCGGTGTTCGACCTCTCCGGCGACGTCATCGGCTTCGGTGGACGGGTGCTCCCGGGCCTCGACTACGGCGACTTCGAGCCACCCAAGTACTACAACTCGCCCGAGACGCCGCTGTACAAGAAGACCAAGGTCCTCTACGGCATCCACGAGGCGCGCCCCGACATCGTCCGCGCCGAGTCGGTCCTCATCTGCGAGGGCTACACCGACGTGATGGCGCTGCACCAGGGCGGGTTCGGCAACGCCGTCGCCACCTGCGGCACCGCCGTCGGACCGGACCACCTCCGCATCGTCGGCCGCTACGCGAAGGACGTCGTGCTCGCCTTCGATGCGGACGAGGCCGGCTTCAAGGCGGCGTCGCGGGCGTGGGAGGCGGCCCGGGAGGTCGAGGCCGAGACCGGGCGTGACGGCGGCGGGAGCGACGCCGGCGCCCGCTTCGACCTCAAGGTGCTGGTGCTCCCGCGCGGCACCGACCCGGCCGACTTCGTCCGGACCGAGGGGGTCGAGAAGCTCCGGGAGGCCGTCGCCGGCGCGACCCCCGTCGTGCCGTTCCTCCTGCGGAAGCAGGTCGAGGACGCCGACCTCACGAGCGAGGGGGGGCGGACCGCGGCCCTCCGGGAGGCGCTCGAGCTGCTGCGGCTCGAGACCGACCCGGAGCTCCGGCGCCAGTACGTCCGCACCGAGGTCGCCGACCGCATCGGGGTCTCGGTCGAGTTCGTCGAGAAGACCGCGGCCCGGATGGGCATCGAGCTCGACACGCACGCCGGCGCCGACATGGGCTCCTTCCGGGCGCGCCGGGTGGGGGCGCGCGGTGCGATCGCGTCCGTCACCCCGCAGCGGGCCACGTGGGAGCGCACGGTGCTGCGCCTGGCGATGCAGCAGCCTGACCTCCTCCCCGAGGAGTGGTCCGAGCTCACCGAGGACGACTTCAGCCACCCGAAGGCCCGCGCGGTCTACGCCGCCCTCCAGGCCGCCGGCGGCCCCGGCGTCGACCCGCGCGCCGTCCTCGACGCCGCCGAGGACGACGACGTGCGGGCGGTCGTGCTCGCCGTGTCGATGGAGGAGGGGCTCGAGGGCGACGAGCGCCGCACCGCCCGCGACCTCGTCCGGCGGCTCGTCGCCGAGCGTCTCGAGGCCGAGCGGACCGCACTCGAGGAGCGACTCCAGGTGCTGCACCACGAGGTCGACCGCGAGGAGTGGCTGGCGCTCAACACCGCCCTGGTCGAGGTCCTGCGCCGGCACCGCGAGCTGACCGCGCTCGATGACTGAGCCGGACGCGGTCCCCGACGAGGTCGACGATCCCGCCGCCCGGCTGCGGTCCCTCGGGCGCCGGCTGCGGCGCGAGAAACGGGTCCTCGAGCGACTGAACCCGCTCGAGGAGCCGGAGCGCTACGAGGCCCTGTTCACCCGTGTGGTCGAGCTCGAGGCCGAGCGACGTGCCCTGCGCGGGGCCTCCGGCGGCGGGGACGACGACGGGGACGGCGAGCCGGACGACCCGGGCGGGGACTGAGCGCGCAGGTCACACGTGCCAGCGGCACACGCTGTGCGTCGCGTGCGCGGGCCTCCGCGGAGCCCCGGAACCGCCGTCGCGGCGGGCGCCCCGTCGTTAGCATCGGTCGCGAGCGGGGCTTCGTCCCGCTCACGGGAGGTCTCGGTGGCGGGGGTCGACGTCGGTTCGACCGCTCCCCAGGGGGGTGGGGGCGCGGGTGCGCAGGTCCTTGACCTGGCGTCGCACGACGCTGCCCTGCGCTCCGACGAGCTCGCGGAGCTGGTCGAGCTCGGACGTGACCGCGGGTTCGTGACGACCGTCGAGATCGCCGACGCCGTCGCGGAGACCGGCCTCGCCGACGACCACGTGCCCACCTTCACCCGGTCGCTCAAGAAGGCCGGGGTGCCGGTGGTCGACATGTCGCAGGACGGCGACGGCCGCCCCGAGGCGGCGGCGCTCACGACCACGTCGGTCGACCCGGTCCGGCTCTACCTCAACGAGATCGGGCGGGTCGACCTCCTCTCCTCCGAGGAGGAGGTCGATCTCGCCAAGCGGGTCGACGCCGGCGCGGCCGCCGCGGCGATCCTCGACTCGCTCGTGCCACTCGCCCCCGAGCAGCGCGGGCGCCTGCGGATGATCGAGCGGCAGGGACAGCGCGCGAAGCAACGCCTGACCGAGGCGAACCTCCGCCTCGTCGTGTCCATCGCCAAGCGCTACGTCGGGCGCGGCCTGCTGTTCCCGGACCTCATCCAGGAGGGCAACCTCGGCCTCATGCGGGCGGTCGAGAAGTTCGACTTCACACGGGGCTACAAGTTCTCGACCTACGCCACCTGGTGGATCCGCCAGATGATCAGCCGCTCGATCGCGGACCAGTCGCGGACCATCCGCATCCCGGTCCACCTCGTCGAGACCATGAACAAGATCAAGCGCGTCGAGCGCAGCCTCGTGCAGCGACTGGGCCGCGAGCCCACCGTCGAGGAGATCGCGGCCGCGGTGGAGCTGCCGGTCGAGCGCGTCGAGGAGTTCCGCCAGCTCGGGATCGATCCCGCGTCGCTCGACGCCCCGGTCGGCGAGGACGGCGACGGCGTCATGGGGGAGCTCATCGAGGACCAGAACGCGGTGGTCCCGGTCGAGGCTGCCTCCTACCTGCTCCTCCAGGATCACCTCGCCGTCATCCTGGACGAGCTGTCGCCGCGCGAGCGCACGGTGATCGAGCAGCGCTTCGGGCTGCGCGACGCCTCGCCGCACACGCTCGAGCAGGTCGGCACCGAGCTCGGCCTGACCCGCGAGCGCATCCGCCAGATCGAGGCCAAGGCGCTGGCGAAGCTCCGCCACCCGGCCTACGCCGAGGCGCTCGAGGGCTACCTGCGCGAGTGACCGGTCGCGGCGGCGGGGGCCGTCACCGTGGTCGCGCGCGGGCGCGGGGCCCAGCGCGCCTGGGCGCGTCCGATGAGCACGGAGCCGATGATCGGCGGCACGAGCCACAGCGCCAGCACGAGGGGCTGACGCATCCCGACGGTCCGACCGGCGATCTGGAAGGCCGTCGCGGTCACGACGCCGATCATCGAGCCGCCCATGCCGGCGATGTGCCAGAAGCGCCAAGGCCGGCCCAGGAACCGTGCCGGCCGCGCGCGTCCCGCCCACCAGCCGGCCAGGCCCATGAGCAGCGTCGGCGGGGTCGCGATCTCGAAGAGGGTGACGCCCGGGTTGGCCGCACCGAGGATCATCCCCGTCGGCAGCACGGTCACGAGCAGCGCCATGTAGACCTGCCCCACGCGGCGGTGGGGGGAGCGCCGACGCCGCTTCGGCGTGAGCGTCGCCGCGAGCCCGGCGAGCACCAGCAGGGTGCCGAGGCTCGCGTGGACGGCAGCCATGGACACGGGAGGGCCTCCGATCCGGGTCGCGATAACAGTACGGAACGAACGGTGTGGAACGTAAGGTAGAGTGCCGGGCATGTCAACAGTCGAGCTGACACCGACCTCCTACGTGGTCCTGGGCCTGCTGGCCCTGGGTGGACCGGCGACCTCCTACGACCTCAAGCAGCTGGTCGCCGGCACGGTCGGTCACTTCTGGTCCTTCCCGCACACGCAGCTCTACACCGAGCCGCGACGCCTGGCCGCGCTGGGCCTCGTCGACGAGGAGCAGGAGGAGGGCGGACGCCGGCGGCGCACCTACACGCTGACCGCGGCGGGGCGGCGGGAGCTCGAGGCGTGGCTCGCCGAGCCGGTCGCCGGGGAGCTCGAGATCCGCGACGTCGGCCTGCTGCAGCTGTTCCTGCACACGGGCGACGACCCCGCGAGCATCGCGCGGCTCGCGGAGGTCCAGGCCGAGGCCCACCGGGCGACCCTCGCCACCTACGAGGAGATGGCGGCCGCGGCGGAGGCGTCCGGCGCGCCGGACACCCCGCAGACCGCGGCGCTCCGGCTGGGCCTCGCGATCGAGCGCGCCTACGTCACGTTCTGGGACGACCTAGGGTGAGGCGATGACCCAGCCCGATGCCCCGCTCTCCTCCGACGAGCGCGAGGAGGAGCAGCGCGAGCGCTACCGGGAGCTCCTCGAGGAGCTGCGGACGATCATCCCGGGCGTGCAGGTGCTCTTCGCGTTCCTCCTGACCGTGCCCTTCGCGTCGCGGTTCGAGGAGGTCGACCACGTCGGCCGTCTCGCGTTCATGGTGGCCCTGCTCAGCGCAGGGGTCGCCATCGTGTTGTTCCTGACGCCGGCGTCCTTCCACCGCATCGCCCCGCGGTCCCAGCGTCGCGAGCGCATCCGGCTGTCGGTGTTCCTGACCGTCGCCGGCATGGTGCTCCTGACCGTCGCCGTCACCGCCGGGGTCTACCTCGTCGCCCGGTTCGTCTTCGGTCCCGTCGAGGGCCAGTGGATCGCTGCCGGCATCGCCGCGGTGTCCTTCACCGCCTGGTACGCCCTGCCGTTCTGGCGGCGCATCCGGCTCCAGGACGCCGATCGGTAGAAGTCCAGCATCTCCTCCCGACCGGCTGACCGGGGCGGGCAGGACCGAACGGGGGGCGTCGGGCGTCGCGGACCGCCGTCGCCCCCTCCGCGGGGGCGGGACCGGCGCCCCGCGGTGTCACACCCCCCTCGTACCGTGGGGGCATGGACGAGACGACGACCACCCCCACGACCGCGGGCCCGCCCGCGGCACCGCCCGTGGCCCCGTCGCCGGCACAGGAGACGCTGCCGTTCGACGCCGCCCTCGACGACCCGATCCCGTTCGCACTGACCGCGCGGGCCCGCCGGGTCATCGCGCCCGACTCCCTGCCCCGGCTGACGCTCCTCGACGAGCCCGCGACGGCCGAGCCCGAGGACCCCGCCGACACCCGCCCCGCGCGGGCGCGGGCCCTCCGGCACGCCGGCGTGGACGTCGACCAGATCGCCGACGAGCTCGACGTCGACGAGCTCGTGGTCCGGGCGTGGGTCGACGACATCACCCCCGTGCGCTCCGCCGAGCGGCGGCTCCGGTCCGTCCCCGGTGGCCCCCGGCCCGAGGCGCAGCAGCGCGCGCGGGTCGAGGCCCGCCGGCGCCGCGCCGAGGAGGCGTTCTCGGCGACCCGCGACGCCGCCGCCCGTGCCGCCGCGGACCGCATCGCCGGCGATCCCGCCTTCGTGTCCGGCCTCGGGCTCGTCACCGGCGTCGCCGACGTGACCCCGCACGGCATCGTCGTGACCACCCGCGACCTCGCGATCGCGCGGGCGGCACTGCGCTGGCTGACCTCGACGGTCGAGATCGAGCCGGACCGCGTCCGGGTGCTGCTCCGTCTCGCCCCCCAGGTCGCGGCCGACGTGACCGTCCACGCCTGGCACCGCGCGACCGGGCTGGCCAAGGAGCGCTTCACGACCGCCCGCTGGCGGCAGGCGCCGACCGCCGACGCCGTCGAGGCGATGGTGCGGATCGCGGACCCGCGCGTCGCCGGCGCGCTCGCCGGCTGGCGCGACGCCCTCCTCGGCTCGTTCGACACCGGCGCCGGCGAGGACGTCGAGCACGCCTGGTGACCGCCGGCCGTACCCTCGCCGGCGTGGACGAGGACGGCTTCGTACGGGTCGCGGCGTCCGCCGACGTCGGCGGTGCGCCGTTCCTGCGCGTCACCGTCGCCGGTACCGAGGTGCTCGTCGGTCGCCTCGCCGACGGGACGGTCCGGGCCTTCTCCCCGCGCTGCCCCCATCTCCAGCAGCCGCTCACGTCGGCGATCGTGACCGGCTCGACGCTCGAGTGCCCGTTCCACTTCTACGCCTACGACCTCGACTCGGGCGCGAACACCTTCCCCGGCGACGACGCGGACCTCGCGCTGCCGCTGCACGACGTGCGCGAGCGCGACGGTGAGGTGCTGGTCCGGCTGCGCGACGCGGTCAGGCCCGGAGGGACCGGGCGCTCGGCCACCAGTTGAAGCGGCCGAGCAGCACCGCGATCGAGGGCACGAGGAAGGTCCGGACGACGAAGGTGTCGAGCAGGATCCCGACCGTGGTGGCGAAGCCCATCTGCCGCAACGACGCCAGGTCCGCGGACATCAGCGCCGCGAACGACCCGGCGAGGATCAGCCCGGCCGACGTGATCACGCCGCCGGTGAGGCGGGTCGCCTCGGCGACCGCCGCGCGCGTCGTCCGCCGCTCGGCCTCCTCGCGTACCCGGGACATGAGGTAGATGTTGTAGTCGGCCCCGAGCGCGACCAGCAGCACGTACAGGAACGGTGGGATCCACCACGCCAGGCCGGCGCGGCCGCCGATCATCTGGAAGACGACGGTCGCGATGCCGAGCGCCGCGCCGAAGGACAGCAGCACGGTCACGACCATGTAGAGCGGTGCCACGATCGCCCGCAGGAGCACGACGAGGACCAGGAACACCCCGATGATCACGGCGACGATGATCAGCCGGAAGTCGCGGTCCGCGGCCGCGTCGACGTCGTGGAAGAACGAGCTGATCCCCGTCGGCGCGACCGTCGCGTCCTCGAGCGGGGAGCCGTTGAGGCTCAGCTCCGCGACCTCGGTGACGCGATCGACGACGTCGAGCGCGGCGGGGGAGAAGGGCGAGATGGACATGCCGACGAAGACCCGGGTGCGGGTGTCGTCGTCGGCGAGGAAGAACCCGAGCTGCTCGCGGACCTCGGGGAGGGCCTCGAGGAGGCCGGGGGTGACGACGAACGGGCCGCTGTCCTCGCCGAGGCCAGGCACGAGCTGCTCGAAGCCGGAGTCCTCGAGCCGGGCCGCGCCGGACGCGAGGCCGCGGCGGAGCTCGCCGGCGCCGGCCTCCAGCCGACCCGCGCCGTCCCGGAGCCGCGCCACGCCGTCCCGGAGCTCGTCGACGCCCGGGCCGGCCTCGGCGAGTCCCGCCTCGAGCTGCGCCAGGGCGGCGTCCAGCTGCGCGAGGCCCTCGTCGAGCCGCCCGGCGCCGTCGGCGAGCTCGCCGGCGCCCGTGACCGCCTCGCCGAGGCCGACCTCGAGCTCGCGCAGCGCCGCGGCGAGGCCCTCGTAGCCCTCGCGGACCTGCTGGCCGGTCCGCGGGTCCTCCCCGGTGATGCGTCCGTACGCCTCGCCCGTGGCCCGGGCGGCGCGCTCGTACTCGGGGTCGGTCCGGCCGACGGTGAACTCGGACAGGGCGTCCCACGCCTCGCGGATGGCCTCCTCGGCCGGCTCGGCCACGTCGGTGCGGAGCCGGGCCGCGCCGTCGCGCGCCTCCACGAGCCCGGCGCGGAGCTCGCGGAGGCCGCCGGCGAGCTGGTCCACGCCCGTCCGGAGCCGGTCCACGCCGGCGCGGAGCTCGCCGACCCCCGCCTCGGCGTCGTCGAGGCCGGCCGCCAGCTCCGGGAGGCGCGCCTCGATGGTGGCGAGGCCGTCCTCGATGCGTCCGGCGCCGTCGGCGAGCTGGCCGGCGCCGGCGGCGGCCTCCTCGAGACGCTCCTGGAAGTCCGCGATGCGTGCGCCGACCTCCTCGGCCTCCTCGACGTCCGGCACCTCGCCGTCGGTGGGCATCGCGACCGAGCGGACGGTGCCGACGCCGTCCAGGCGCTTGAGGTTCCGCGACAGGTCGGCCATCGCCCGGAGGCTCGCCGGGTCCGTGACCGGCTCGTCGTCGTCGATGACCAGGGTGAGCGGCGCCGTCTCGCCCGGCGGGAAGTGGCCCGCGAGCGCGTCGAAGCCCGAGACGGACGGCGCGTCGCCGGGCAGGTCGGCGAGCGTGTCGTGCGTGAGCCGCATGGAGGGCAGCGCCAGCAGCGGCGTGAGGACGATCGCCAGGGAGACGAGCAGCACCCGCACCGGGTGGTCCACGACGAGCCGGCCCACGCGGGCCCAGAGGCTGTGGTCCTCGGACCTCGGCGTCGGCGCGGCGGTCGCGTCGGGCGGCGGCGTCGTCCCGGACGGGGTCACGGCGCAGCCCCGTGCGGGTCGCGCTCGAGCCCTTCGAGGCCGAGCCGCTCACGCTGCTCCTCGATGAGCAGCGTGTCGCTGCCGTGGCTCCCCGCGATCGAGGTCGCCGGCCAGAACAGCATCGACCCGAACAGCTGCATGAGCGCCGGCGTCAGCGTGACCGCGGCGGCCAGCGTGATCGCGACCGCGAGCGCCATGGCCGGACCCATCGTGCGGAACATGCCGAACTCGGCGATCGCCTGGGCGCTGAAGCCGGCGATGGTCGTCGCCGCCGACGAGCCGAGCACGGCGCCGAGGACCACGACCGTGGCGGTCAGCGTGCCGCGCCGGAGCGGCGCGCCGGGGCGGTAGCCGGCCCGCTCGGCGAGGTCGAGCTCCTCGTGGTAGCGAGACAGCTGGAACAGGCAGTAGTCGGTGCCGGCGCCGAACACGATCACGATGCTGAAGGTCTCGTAGAGCGACGACACGTCGAGCCCGGCCTCCGCCAGGAGCGACACCGCCGCCAGGGAGACGACGAAGGCGACGCCGATGGTCACGAGCGGGACGATCGGGGCGACGGGGGAGCGGTAGACCCACAGGAGGATCAGGGCGACCAGCCCGATCGTGATGAGGTGGGTGCGGTTGACGCTGCGCTCGATGGCCTCGGCCTGGTCGGCGGCGACGGCGGGACCGCCGGTGACGTGGACCTCGAGCCCGGCCGGCGGGTCGGCGCCGGAGACGTGGTCGCGGAAGGCCGCCACGGTCTCGTTCGCCGGCGGGGTGAAGGCGGGCACGTCGAGGGAGGCGAGCAGGAACATCGCCTGCCCGTCGGAGGAGACGAACACGTCCTCGAGCTGCGGGTCGTCGAGGTGGGTCGTGACGACGTCGACCGTGTCCGGGGCGTCGTCGGATCGCAGCCACTCGACGAGCCCGCGGGCGTGCTCGCGGTCCTCCTCGGTCAGCTCGCCGTCGTCGCGGACCAGGGCGAACGCGATCCCCCCCGAGAACCCGTCCGCGGGCCAGCCCTCCTCGAGGAGGCGACCGCCGACCATCGCCGGCGCGTCCTCCTGGAGGAACGCGGTGTTGTCGAAGGTCGCCACCGTGTCGAACGGGGGTGCGAGCCACCACAGGAGGGCCGCGGCCAGCACCCACGCCCCGATGACGGCCCACCACCAGCGGACGACCGCGCGGGCGATGGCGGACACGGGGAGCTCCACAGGGGACGGCGGCGAGCGGGCGGTCGACGCGGAACGGCGCGCACGTGATGCGGCGGTGACCGCTGGTCAGTTCGGATGCAAGCAGGTGGCGGAGGGCGGCCCAAGCCGGCGGCGCTCCGTCCGGCCGGTGGCCGCGCGGCTCCTAGGCTCCGGGCATGTCCCTCTCCGTCGCGCTCGTCGCGGGCCCCGATCCGGGGCACGCCTTCAACGTCCTCGGGCTCGGCGAGGTCCTCGCCGCGCGCGGCCACGACGTGACGATCGGGACCGGCACGCAGCACCGGGCGGCGACCGAGTCGGCCGGCCTGCGCTTCGTCGAGCTGCCGCTCCTCGCCCCGACCGACCGCGACCACGACATGGGCCAGCTCATCTGGGGACGTGGCGCCGAGATGGCGACGCCGCTGGCCGAGCTGCTGCGCCCGCTCGCGCCGGACGTGGTGGTCTCCGACGTCCTCACCCGCGCCGGCGCGTTCGCCGCCGAGCTCCTCGGCGTGCCGTGGGTGGAGCTGTCACCGCACCACCTCTTCGAGCCCGACCCGGCCATCCCGCCCGTCGGCCTGGGTCGCGCGCCGGCGACGACGTGGTGGCGCCGGCGCTCCGACGACCGCATCCGCCGCGCCCAGCAGGCGAGCCTCGACCACGGCGCCGAGCTCGAGGCGGAGGTCCGCCGGCGCATCGGCCTGCCGCCGGACGGGCCCGGGGCCGAGGCGCGGCTCCTGTGCACGCTGCCGGCGCTCGAGCTCCGACGTCAGGACTGGCCGCGCGACGCCCACGTGGTCGGCCCGATGGGGTGGGAGCCGGCCTGGGACCGCCTCGCCCCGCCGGACGGGACCGCCCCGCTCGTGGTCGTGACCGACTCGACGGCGTCGACCGTCCGGCGATCGCTCGCCGAGACCGCGCTCGACGGGCTGCGGTACGCCGACGTCCGGCTCGTCGTCACCACCGGTCGCGACGACCTCGACGCCGACCGCGCCGGCGTGCGCATCGGACGGGCGCCGCACGGTCCGCTCCTCGACGAGGCCGCGCTCGCCGTCGGTCCCGGCGGTGGCGGGTTCGTCGCCAAGGCGCTGGTCCGCGGCGTGCCCCTCGTCCTGGTGCCGCTGATGGGCGACCAGCGCGAGACCGCCGGCCGCGTGCGGCACCGCGGCCTCGGGCGCTCCCTCAAGCCGCGGTGGACCACGCCGACGACCCTGCGGCTGACGGTCGAGCACGTCCTCGCCGACCGCACCTACGCCGACCGCGCCCGGGGCGTCGCCGACGACGCCCGTGCCCGCGGCCTCGGCCCGGATCTCGCCGCCGGCCTCGTCGAGGCGGCCGCCGCCCGCGACGTCCCCCCGTCCACCGGTCCCCACGGCCCGCCCGGATAGGGTCGCGCGGGTCGGGAGGCAGCAGTGGACGAGCACGCGGACGTCGGGTCGACGGAGGACGTCGGGTCGGATCCGTCCCGCGGGGCGCAGTTCCGGACCTCGCTCGCACGGCTCGGGCTCGCGACGCTCGCCGTGACGGTCGTGGCCGCGATGTCGGGCTACCTCTTCGCCCGCTCGAGCCCGGACCGCGCCGCGGCCACGAGGATCGCCGCGGTGGTCCAGCTCGAGCCCGCGGCCGCGCCCGACGACGAGGTCCCGACGCGGGATGCGGCCGCCCCGACCAGCGGCGACGCGCGCGGCGCGGCGCCGTGCGGGGTGGAGGACGCCGCGCTCGACGTCGACGCGCAGGTCGCGGCCCTCGCCGCGGGGCGGGTGCTCGTCCAGTACCGCCCCGCCGAGGTCGACGGGGACGCCCTCGCGGAGCTCCACGACGTCGCCGGCCACCACCGGGGCGACGTGATCCTGGCCCCGAACCCCGACCTCGAGCAGCCGGTGGTCGCGACGGCGTGGAGCCGGCGTCTGCCGCTCGCCGCGGTCGACGACGGCCTCCTCGACGCCTTCGCCACGGCCTACGCCGGCGGGGGGCCCGAGCCGGCACCCTGCGACCCCTGACCGCCAGACCCCGACCGACCACCCACCGGAGACCGCGATGTTCGCCCTCACCGCCACCAGCTTCTCGGACGACGACCCGCTCAGCGGGCTGACGCCCGGCGAGCACCCCGACCCCACGCCGCCCGACGGCTGGGAGGTCGTCGAGGTCCGTGCCGCCTCGCTCAACCACCACGACCTGTGGACGCTCCGCGGGGTGGGCATCACCGAGGACCGGCTCCCGATCGTGCTCGGGTGCGACGCCGCCGGCATCGCGGCCGACGGTCGCGAGGTCGTCCTGCACTCCGTCATCGCGACCGGGCCGGGCGACGAGACCATCGCCGACGACTTCAACATCCTCTCCGAGAAGCACGACGGCACCTTCGCCGAGAAGGTCGCCGTCCCGGCGCGGAACCTCCTCCCGAAGCCACCCGGCCTCTCCTTCGCCGAGGCCGCGTGCCTGCCGACCGCGTACCTGACCGCGTACCGGATGCTCTTCACCAAGGGCGAGCTCCAGCCCGGGCACCGCGTCCTCATCCAGGGCGCCGGCGGTGGCGTGGCGACGGCCGCGCTGCTCCTCGCCCGGGCCGCCGGCCTGCACGTGACCGTCACCAGCCGCGACGAGGACAAGCTCGCACGCGCGATCGAGCTCGGCGCCCACGAGGGCGTCACCTCGGGGGAGCGGCTCCCGCAGCGTGTGGACGCCGTGCTCGAGACGGTCGGGCAGGCGACCTGGAAGCACTCGATCCGGTCGCTCAAGAGCGGCGGGGTGATCGTCGTCGCCGGCGCCACCAGCGGCCCGAACCCGCCGGCGGAGCTGACCCACGTCTTCTACCGCCAGCTCCGCGTGGTCGGCTCGACGATGGGCACCAAGGACGAGCTCGAGCGCCTCATCGCCCTGTGCGACGCGACCGGCGTGCGGCCGCTCGTCGACGACACCTTCGCGCTCGAGGACGGCCGGCGGGCGTTCGAGCGCATGGCCGAGGGCGAGCTCTTCGGCAAGCTCGTCCTGACCCGCGACTGACCCCGTCCCGCGCCCGGCGCGCGTTCCCGCGGCCCGACCATGAGCAGCCCACCGACCGTGAGCAGTTCCTCCCAGCATCCTGGGACGAGCTGCTCACGGTCGTCGTGGAGCCCACGGTCGTGCCGCGTCCGCACGCGGGCGTGCGGGTCGCCGGCGGGCAGCGCCGCCGCGGGCGTCAGCCGACGCGGAGGATGTCGATGCCGCGGTGGATGTCGGCCACGTAGAGGAGGTCGTCGGAGAGCCACCGCGGTGTGGCCGAGACCCCGCCGATGGGGACGAACCCGCCGTGCTCGCTGATCGCGCCCCGGGCGTCGACCGCGAGGATGCGGACGCCGTGCTCGAAGAAGGCGACCGCGGCCAGCCCACCGGCCTGCCCGAAGTCCGGGTGCGCGTCGAGGCCGTAGGCGGAGCAGCCCCAGACGTTGTAGGGCGGGGCGCCGTCCGTGTACGTCCCGTTCGTGTCGAGGACGTAGCGGTCGGTCCGCTCGAACGATGGCTCGCCCGTGCCCCGCCAGCCCTCGGCGCGGTAGACGTGGACGTCGCCGGCGCGGGGGTTGCACTGACCCTCGAGCGGGGTCTCCATCGACACGACGGCGAGCCGGCCGGTCAGCCCGCCCGGCCACGCGGACCGCGCCGGCAGGGTCTCCGGGTTCTTGTAGTGGAACGGGATGGGGTCGACGAGGTTGCCGGCCAGGGTCGTGTCCGGGTGGAACGAGGCGAGCACCTGCGGACGGGTCGGGTCCTCGCGCGCGTCGAGGACGTACATCGGGAGCGAGCCGACCATCAGGACGCCCGGCTCGACCTCACCGATGTGGTGCATGCGCCCTCCCTGTTTCGGTGGGGCGACGTCGGTCCAGCGGCCGACGTACTCCGGGTTCGCCGGGTCGCGGAGGTCGAGGATCGTGCCGAAGGCGCTGTAGGCGTAGGTGCAGTCGAGGACGCAGGTCCACAGGTGGTCGCGCTCGGTCCGCTGGAGCGGGACGCCCGGCAGCACGCGGCCGGCCATCCTCGTGTGGTACTCCGCGAGGCGTTCGGGTGCGTACGGGTCGCGGACGTCCCAGATCTCGAGGACCGCTCCCTCCCTCGGCGTGTCCGCGTCGGTGACCGGCGTGTACCCCGCGTCGCGGCTGATCAGCAGGATCTCGCCGTTGGTCTGCGGCTGCTCGTTGAAGAGGCTGGGACCGAGCGGGGTCACCGACAGCTGGTCCGGCGACGTCGGGTCGGACACGTCGTAGATCGAGAAGGAGTGCCACGCGGTGACGTAGAGCAGATCCTCGTGCAGCACCGCGTCGACCGCGCCGCCGGCGGCCTCGGGGATGCTCCCCACGTACTCGACGTCGCCCGAGACCCAGCCGCCGGGTGTGGCGGTCCAGCCCTCGGACGAGGGTGCCGCGGCGACGCCGGTCAGGGCGACGGCGACGGCCAGGATGAACGATCGGTTCCGCATCGGTGTCCTCCTCCGTGACGGGAGGACTTCGCCCTGTGACCGTCGGAACCCTCTACGGACATTCCGGACGTACGGGCGCACCGACGGGCCGGAACGAGAGAACGCCCTCCACACGGAGGGCGTTCCTGTTGATCGGAGGTGGCTCCGAGGGCGAGACTCGAACTCGCAACCTACCGGTTAACAGCCGGTTGCTCT
>JAHWKB010000309.1 GCA_019348115.1 Actinomycetota bacterium
CGTGGTGCTCGACCTCGAGCTCGCTGATGCCGGTGTAGTGCTCGTCGACCGGGGCGGTGTCGGCGCGGTAGTCCTCGGTCTCGACCCCGAGCTGGCTGCCCTTGATGCGCAGCGCCGCGTCCTTGGTCACGAGCGTCCCCTGCAGCCCGATGGCGCAGGCGAGGATGCGGTGGTCGGCCTTCTGGGGGTCGAGGTACGGCGGCAGCTGCACGTCGACGTGGTTGCTCTCGATCCGGACCGTCCCGCCGGACGGCAGCGGGACCGCCTCGCGCAGCCCGCCGCCGCTCCGCACCCGGAGGTCCTCGATGGCGCGCAGCGCCGCCCGCGCGTTCCGGCCCACCTCGTCCATCGCGGTCTTCTTGCGGTCGAGCTCCTCGACCACGACCAGCGGCAGCACCACCTCGTGCTCGTCGAACCGGAACAGCGCGTGCGGGTCGGCGAGCAGGACGCAGGTGTCGAGGACGTAGGACTTCAGCCGGACGGACATGTGCAGCTCCCCTCGCGGAACGAGCGCGGCCGCACCTGTGGGGTGCGGCCGACGCGGTCCCGGAAACGACGAACGCCGCCCGGGATGGGCGGCGTGGTGATGGTGTAGCGGACGGTGCGCGGCTCGAGGACGGGGACGACGTCCGGGACGTGGGGTCCTCCTGGTCGGAGGAGGACCTCGTCGGACGGCTCGTCTCTCACCGTCTTGGACCCTCGGTTGTGTCGGCGACAGGGACGTCGCGACCGTACCGACGGCTCCCGCCCGAACCGCGCAACCTCGACGGCGCGGTGCGGGGATCCGTTCACGCTCCTTCGGACCCGTTCCGACGAACCGTCGACAGGTCGTCCAGGAGCCCGACCGCGCCGGCGGCGGCAGCGACCTCGTCGACGGGGAACGGCGGCGGCGGCCCGTCGGCGAAGAGCTCCCAGGAGAAGTCGTTCATCACGACGACGAGGGGCGCGAACCGCCCGACGAAGGCTGCCGCCGAGGCCGGGAGCGCAGCGGGCTCCTCGCCGGCGGCGCAGCGCCGGATGTAGGCGTTCCGCGCGGCGTAGTCGGGCGCGGTCGGGTCGACCACGCCGCTCAGCGCCGTCACGAGGTGGTTCACGACCCGCGAGATCGTGTACGCCGGATCGTGCAGGAGGTGGGCGTCGAGGAAGGCGCGTTCCGCAGCGCTCAGGTCGAAGGTCGGGCTGGTGGCGAGGCCGAAGTCGCTGATGCGGACGTCGGAGCCGTCGGTGAGGACGTTGCGGAGGTGGCTGTCGAAGTGGAACACGCCCCGCTCGTTCATCGACCGGACCGCGGGCAGGAGCCGCTGGCCGACGAGCTCGACCGCCCCGTCGACCGCTGCGGCGTCGCCGCAGAGCTCGCGCCCGAGCCAGTCCTCGAGGTTCCAGGGGACGTGCTCGAGGAACAGCAGGAGCGACCAACGGGACGCGGCCACCGCAGCCAGGCGGCGCTCGACGGAGCCGTCACCGCCGAAGGAGGCGACGACGGCCGCGACGTCGGCGTGCTCCGGCTGCACCTCGTAGGACGAGCCGGGGAGCAGCCGCCAGTGGTACAGCAGGGGGAAGGCCACCTCGTCGCCGTCCAGGACCCAGGCGGTGGTCCGCTCGTGCGTCGCGAGCTCGCGCCAGACGTTGAAGCCGGGCGAGCCGACGTTGTACTGGCAGGTCGGTGGGAGCCCGAAGAGGTTGGCGGTCGAACGGGTCTCGCGGACGAGGAGCTCGGGCTCGGAGACGGGGACGGCCTTGGCGAAGACGAGCGAGCCGGCGACCTCGAGCACCGCGTGCGTGCCACCGATGCCCCGACCCGTGCGGCCCCGCGCGACCAGCGCGGCGAGCTCGGCGTCGTCGATCGCCGCGAGCGTGCTGGACACCTGCGACCACCGCTCCCGACGCTCGGGCGTCGTCTCCCCGCTCAGCGGCCGAACCGTCGGACGCGACGTTGGTAGTCGCGGAGGGCGCGGAGGAAGTCGATGCGGCGGAACTCGGGCCAGTACGGGTCGCAGAAGTAGTACTCGCTGTGGGCGGACTGCCACAGCAGGAACCCGGACAGCCGCACCTCGCCGGAGGTGCGGATGATGAGGTCGGGGTCGGGGAACCCCGTGGTGTAGAGGTGGGCACCGATGTCCTCGGGACGGAGCGTGCGCACCACCTCGTCGAGGGTGCGGCCCTCGCCGGCGGCCTCGGCGAGGAGCGAGCGGAGCGCGTCGGTGATCTCCTGGCGCCCGCCGTACCCGATCGCGACCTGGAGGAAGAACTCGTCGTGGTCGGTGGTCGCCTCCTCCGCCTCCTTGAGGCCGGCGCGGACCGGCTCGGGGAGGAGGTCGAGGGCACCGACGGTCGAGACCTTCAGCCCGCGCTCGCGGCTCTTCGGCTGCAGCGCGATGCGGGTGACCGTGTCCTGGATGATGCCGAGCAGCCCCGAGACCTCGGAGGAGTCGCGGTCGAGGTTCTCGGTCGAGAGGAGCCACAGCGTCACGTAGGGGATGTCGAGCTCCCAGCACCAGTCCAGGAACTCGTCGATCTTGCGCGCGCCGGCGAGGTGGCCCTCGTTCGGGTCGGCCATGCCGCGCTCGCGGGCGAACCGCCGGTTGCCGTCGAGGATGACGCCGACGTGGTTGGGCAGCGGCTGGCCGGCGAGCTCGTCGGCGAGCCGTCGCTCGTACAGCCGGTAGGCGACGTCGGTGATGCCCATGGGCCCGACTGTAGTGTCTACCCTCGATCGCCCCGCCGATGACCGCTACCCCCGAAGGGACCTCCCCGTGGCCGAGACGTGGCTGAGCCAGGACGCGTACGACCGCCTCCAGGCCGAGCTCGACGAGCTCAAGACGGAAGGCCGTCCGCGCATCTCCAAGGAGATCGAGATCGCGCGCGGGCACGGGGACCTCAAGGAGAACGCGGAGTACCACTCGGCCAAGGACGAGCAGGGCCACATGGAGGCCCG
>JAHWKB010000310.1 GCA_019348115.1 Actinomycetota bacterium
CCTCGGCGAACATCGCGGTCCCGTCCGGGAAGTGCCCGCAGAAGATGATCGTGAAGGCCCACACGTTGCGGATCAGGTTCGCGACGAGGTTGCCGGCGGCGACCTGGGGTGCCCGCGGGCCGGCGAGCAGGGGGAAGAGGAGGTAGTCCTTGCCGTCCTGCTTGGCGGTCTTCATCGCGATGACCCGCGCGACGTCCTGGACGTCCTCCCACTCGTTCTCGTTCTCCCTGAGCTTCTCGATCTCGAGGTCGTGGGCGGCGACGCCGTACTGGAACAGCAGGGCGAGGAGCACCCCGTAGACGGGGTTCCACTTGTCGCGCGGGCGCCACGCCTGGTCCTCGGTCATCCGGAGGAGTCCGTAGCCGACGTCGCGGTCCTTGCCGATGATGTTGGTGTAGGTGTGGTGCATGAAGTTGTGCGACAGCTTCCAGTTCTCCGACGGTGCCGCCGTGTCCCACTCGTAGTTCTGCGAGTGGATGTGCGGGTCGTTCATGAAGTCGTACTGGCCGTGCATGACGTTGTGGCCGATCTCCATGTTGTCGAGGATCTTCGACATGGCGAGCGAGGCCACCCCGGCCACCCACGAGACCGGCGTCGGGATGTAGAGCAGCACGCGGCCGGCGGCCTCGCAGGCTCGCTGGGCCTTCACGACGTTCTTGATGTAGCGGGCGTCCTCCTCGCCGAGGTCGGCGAGCACCCGTTCGCGGATGGCGTCGAACTCCCGACCGATCTCGGCGACCTGCTCGGCGGTCAGGCCCGTGCGGCGCAGGAGCGCGCTGTCGTCGGTGTCCTCGCCCGGTCGCCGGCCCGGCGCCGACGGGGTGCCGGCGGCGTTGTGCGCGGGCGTGTTGGTCTCGGTCTCGGTGTCGGTCGCGCTCATCTGGTGTTCCCCTTCGTTGGCGGCGCCATGGCGGGCGCCGGGCGGGTCGGTCGCGGCGTCCTAGAGGTCCAGCTCGACGTCGCCGAGGGCGACGCTGACGCAGATCTGGATGTCCTCGTCGTCCTCCTGGGACACGATCCCGCTGGAGAGGTTCTGGGTGGTGCCCGCGACCTTCCGGGTCGTGCACGTCTTGCAGACGCCCATGCGGCAGCCGTACTCGGGCTCGAGCCCGGCGTCCTCCGCCTGGACGAGCAGGGGCCGGCCGTCGTTCTCGACCTCGATGTCGGAGCCGCAGAGGCGGACCATCCCGTCGGCGTCGGCGTCCGCGGAGGGGACGCGCAGCGTGAACCGCTCGATGTGGAAGTTGTCCATCGCCTCGGCGGACTCCCACAGGTCCTCCGCGGTGTCCAGCATCGGCGGGGGGCCGCAGACGTACGCCGGCATGCCCGTCCAGTCGGGGACGAGCGTGTCGAGGTGCTCGCGGTCGAGGAAGCCCGTGAACCGCGCCCCGTCGGGGTCCTCGTCGCTGTAGATGGTCTCGACCAGCACGTTGTCGTGCCGCGCGGCGATGTCGTCGAGCTCGGCACCGAAGATGCGGTCCCGGGAGGTCTTCGCGTAATGGAGGAAGGAGACCTGGCCGGTGTGGCCCTCGTCGAGGAGGGTGCGCAGCATCGACATGCACGGCGTGATGCCACTGCCGCCGGACACCAGGAGGAGCCGGTCGGGGCGCGGGTCCGGGAGGACGAACCCGCCGCGCGGCTCGGAGATGTCGATGACGAGACCCGTGCGCGCGTGGGTGTGGACGAAGCGGGACACGAACCCGTCCGGGTTGGCCTTGATCGTCAGCGTGATGAGGCCGTCGTCACGGTGGGCGCTCGAGGAGACGGAGAAGTAGCGGGTGCGCCGGCGACCGTCGAGCTCGACGTCGATGCGGACGTGCTGGCCGGCCTCGTGGGGACCCCAGTCCGGACCCGGGTCGAGCACCAGCGTCGTGACGTCCGCGGTCTCACGGCGCTTGTCGACGACGAGCGCGCGGGTCGTCTCGATCGACCACAACGGGTTGACCATGCGGAGGTACGGCTCCACGCCGTGCGGTGTGGTGGCGAGGTCGACGATCCGGGACCGCAACAGCCGGCGGAGCGGCTTCGGCAGGCGGCGCGTGCGTGCCTGGACCGGCCCGGCGTGCATCGAGCCACCGGCCTCCTGGGCCCACTCCGGGACGTACCGGCCCTCGGGCGTCCTCGTCGCTGCTCCTGGCATGGGCCGCTGCCTCCCGGATCGTCCTCCACGCGCGGCGGTCGCCGGCGTGTGAACGTGACACTTATCGCTGTAACAGTTCCTGTGTAGGGGACGACCCCCGGCCGAGTGGCCATCGGCGCCGCGGTCGTGCGGTCACCGCGCCCGCCGCGCGCCTCACCGGGGGGTGGGGCCGTTCCCCACCCCGCGCACCTGCCGGATCTGTAGACGCTTCTTCGGTACGGGTCCGAAGAACCGTGTACAGATCCGGGAGGGCGGGAAGGGTCAGGCGGGGCGGCGCGCCACGACGACGCCGGCGGCCCAGCCGATGGCGAAGGTGGCGACGAGCAGGACGGCGCCGGCGACCCAGCCGGGCTTGTAGGTCATGAGCGCGACGAAGCCGATCCCGCCCCCGAGGAGGGAGTGGATCGGCCCCCAGATCGCGGGCGCCGACGCCTCGGTGCGGAGCTCGACGGGGAGCTCCCGGTCCTCGACCGGCGCGGCCTGGGCGACGACCCGGCGCAGACGCGCGCCGCCGAGCATCGGGCCGATCGGCGCCAGGAGCACCAGCGCCAGGACCCCGAGCGTGATGAACGGGAAGGAGAACCCGCTGCGCTCGTCCGTGGTCCAGACCGCGCCGGCGAGGTGACCTCCCGTCATCAGCGACACGAACGCCGACGCGACGATGAGCAGCCCTGCCTGCCGCGCCAGGCGACCCCACGACACGAGCTCCGCGCCGGTCCGTGCCGCGCGCACGCGGACGCCGGCGAGCACCTGGACGACGCCTCCGCTGACCATGCCGATCGCGGCGAGCACGT
>JAHWKB010000311.1 GCA_019348115.1 Actinomycetota bacterium
GGATCTGGATGGCGTCGAGGGCGCTCTCGACCGCGACCTCGCCCACGTAGGCCTTCGCCATGGACGCCTCGAGCTGGTGCTCGTGGCCGTTGTCCTTCAGCCACGCGGCCTTGCGCTGCAGAAGCGTGGCGGCCTCGAGCCGGATCCGCATGGTGGCGAGCTTGTCCTGGATAGCGCCGAAGTGCCCGATGGGCTTGCCGAAGGCGGCGCGCTCCTTCGCGTAGCGGATGCAGTCCTCGAGCCCGCGCTGCATGCCACCGATCACCGAGGCGATCATGCAGGTCCGCTCCCAGTCGAAGCACTCGAAGCCGACCTTCCACAGCGCGGTGCCCTCGTCGCCGAGGATCGCCGACGCGGGCACCTCGACGTCGTTGAAGGACAGCTCGACCGTCGGGCTCGAGCGGTTGCCCAGCTTCGACAGCTCCCTGCTCACCGAGAAGCCGGGGAGGTCGGCCTCGACGAGGAACGCCGTGAAGGCCTGTCCCGGGGGGGCGTCGGGGTCGGTTCGGGCCACGACGGTCACGACGTCCGCGACCGATCCGTTGGTGATGAACGTCTTCGTGCCGTTGAGGACGAACACGTCGCCCTCCCGCCGCGCGGTCGCCTTCATGCCGGCGGTGTCCGAGCCGGCCTCCGGCTCGGTGATCGCGAACGCGCCGATGGTCTCGCCGGAGACGAGCTTCGGCAGCCACCGCTGCTTCTGCTCCTCGCTGCCGTGGATCACGATCGGCATGCACCCGATGGTGAGGTGGGCGCCGAGCGAGAGGTTGAGGCCCGCGTCGCGACCGCCATAGGCGAGCGCCTCGAGCGCCAGGCCCGTCGTCAGGACGTCCGCACCCGATCCGCCGTACTCCTCGGGGACGGGGAGCCCTGCCAGTCCGAAGTCGGCGACCGCCTGCCAGAGGTCGCGGTCGAACCGCCCCTCCTGGTCGCGCTCGAGCGCACCGGGGTCGACGTGCTGCCGGGCGAAGTCGCGCACGCTCGCCACGAAGGCCTGCTGTTCGTCAGAGAGGAGGAGGTCCACCTGTTGCTCCTGGCCCGGGTGCCGGTCCGGCACGCACGGAGCCTGCCAGATATGGAACGGAAAGACGCAGTTCGTTCCGGATGGGAACGGTCACGCCGCCGCTCTCCCCCCGTCCCCGCGTGCCGGACACCGCGATCCGTGCACAGAGCGCACGATCGGCTCCACGATCCCCGATCCGTCTCGCCGATCGCTGGCTCCCGGCACGTCCGCGGCCCGTCACGGTGCGTGGCCGGCCTCGACGCTCCGTCGACGGATCAGGGCTCCGGCCGCACGTGGTTCCCCGTCCACCCCTGCCGTCCGGACGGGAAGTTCCCCGAACCGGGCGGGACCGGCCGGCGGTCCACCCGGCGCGCGGCCCGCCCCGGGTGGCCGGCAGGACGACTGCTGCGCGTGGTGCTGTCGGGACACTCGGTGAAGCCGAGCGGGACTAGTCCACCCGAGCCAGAGCCCGGTCCCCCCGGCCCCCACCCACCGCCACGCAGACCGACCTCCAGGGAGCACCCATGAACGCCACGACCACGCGGGGACGCCGCATCCTCGCCGTCCTCGCCACGACATCGACCATGCTCCTCCCGGCCGTGGGAGCGAGCGCCGCGCCGGCCGAGCAGGCCAACGACCGCGCCACCGCCGCACAGGAGCGGGACGGGGGGCAGGAGCAGGCGCAGGAGAAGAACGAGCGGGCCACCGAGGCCCAGGAGCAGCGGTCCGAGCGCCAGGACGCCGACGACACCGACGGCACGTCCGAGGAGTGGACCGAGGACAACGACACCAACGACGGCGACACCCCGAACAACGTCGCTGACGACGGGGACAACGCCCACCCGTCCGGCCAGGACCGCTCCGTCGAGCACGGCCAGAGCGGCAACCAGGGCAACGCCCAGAGCGACCCCGACGACGACGGTCGAGGCCCGGACCGCTCCAACGGCGGCGTCGACCAGCCCAACGGCGAAGGCGGCGTCGACAAGGCCGATCAGGACGGCAACAACGGCTGCGGCAACGACGACGACTTCGAGGACGACAACGAAGGCTGGTGCGGCCGACCGCCGGTCGAGGACACCGAGGACGATCTCGACGTCGACGACGGGACCGAGCGGGAGGACAAGAAGCAGCAGAAGGACTGCCCCGCCGGCCAGAGCATGGTCGATGGCGAGTGCACCACGACCGAGGTCGACTCCGAGGAGGAGACCCGGACCGTGACCGAGGACGACTGCCCGGCCGGCGCCACCATGGGCGACGACGGCGAGTGCGAGACGGCGACGACCACGGTCAACCCCGTCTCCACCACCACCCCGGGCTTCGAGGTCGCGGAGCCGACGCTCGAGGGCGTCATGGGTGAGCGCATCGAGCGCGAGGAGGATGCGGTGCTCGGCGTGACCCTGACGAACGAGGTGGAGTCCGCCACGACCGAGGGGATCCTCGCCGCGGCCCTCCCGGCTCCGGGCGACGCCGAGCTGGGCGCCGCCGACGCCGGGGCGCTGCCGCGCACCGGGGCAGGCCTCGCCGGCCTCGCGGCGTTCGGCCTCTCGGCCCTGGTCGGCGGCACCGCGCTCTCGCGCCGGCGCAGCTGACGGAGCACGACCCGGCGGGCGTCCCCGAGGTGAGCGATCACCGCGGGGGCGCCCGCTTCAGCGTGCGGGGACCACGCCGCGGTCGAGGTGGGCCTGCAGCTCCTCGCGTGGCGGGACGCCGGAGGCCCGCGCCACGAGGTGACCGTCCGGCTCGAACAGCAGGGTCGTCGGCAGGCGCAGGATCCCGAAGCGCTCGGCGAGCTCCGGTCGCGTGGTCACGTCGACGTCGGTCCACCTGAGGTCACGACGGGTCACGGCGAGCTCGTCGAGGAGCCGGCGGACCGGCACGCACGTGGAGCACGTGGGCGAGCTCAGCAGCAGCGCGATGGTGCCG
>JAHWKB010000312.1 GCA_019348115.1 Actinomycetota bacterium
TGGTGCTGATCCACGACGACACCGTCGACCGCACCACCGACTGCAGCGGCTCGGTCCCGGCGATGACGCTCGCGGAGCTGCAGGCGTGTGACGCCGCGTTCTGGTTCTCCCCGGGCCAGCCGACGACCACTCCCGACGAGGACCTCCCGCACCCGCTGCGGGGCGCCGGCGTCCGCATCCCCACGGCCGACGAGCTCCTGGCCTACCTCGCCGCCCACCCGGCGGTGCAGTTGTCGATCGAGATCAAGGACATCCCGGGCGAGGACAACTTCGACGCAGCGGGCACCGAGGTCGCCGACGTGCTCGTGCCGCTGATCCAGGAGCACGACGTCGTCGAGCAGGTGGTCGTGCAGTCGTTCTGGCCGCCGGCGCTCGAGGCGGTGAAACGGCTCGACCCGTCGATCCGCACCCAGTTCCTCACGACGTCGTCCACGGGGCAGACCGCGGCGCAGAACCTCGTCTACGTCACCACCCGCGGGCACGACGTCATGGCGCCGAACCACGACGCCCCCGACCTCACCGCGGACCTCGTCGCCGCGGCCCACGGCGCGGGCGTCGAGGTGGTCCCGTGGACGGCCGACGCCC
Source organism: Actinomycetota bacterium (assembly GCA_019348115.1). GTDB lineage: Bacteria > Actinomycetota > Nitriliruptoria > Nitriliruptorales > Nitriliruptoraceae > JAHWJY01. The sequence continues at coordinate 586 of JAHWKB010000312.1, forward strand.
CCGACGACATCCGGGCGACGCTCGACCTCGGTGTGGACGGCGTCATCACGAACTTCCCCGGCTGCCTGTTGGATGCGCTCGGTCGTCCGCGGCCGGCGCGCCTGCTACCGCCGGGCGTGGCGGGGACGGTCGAGGCGTGCCCCGCGGCCGCGCCGGCGACGGGCGAGCGCACGCTGCCGGACGACCGCCCGTCGCTGGAGGAGTGCGCGGGGCTCCGCCCGTCGCGGTGGGCGGAGACGCGCGGTGTGCCGGAGCCGGGCGCGCGGCTACGGGTGTTCGCGCTGCAGTTCAAGCAGGACATCCGGCACGTGGAGACCTACGACACGTTCCGCACCAAGATGCGCTGCCTGATGGAGGAGCACGTCGTCCCGCACCTGCGGCCGGGCCTCCCCGGCCTCGTGGTCTACAACGAGGACATCGGGCTCATGACCCTCGGCATCGGGTCACGCGGCGAGGCCCTCCGGGAGGCGGCGGCCACGCCGCTCCGCGCCCCGGTCGGGGACGACGCCCCGGTCGGTGCGGCGGCGGCGCTCGCCATGGCGAACGCGGCGTACGCCCCGCAGGTGGCCGCGTACCAGGCCCGCTTCGGCCCCATCGACCCGCGCAAGCAGGTCTTCGTCGCGGCGACCGACACCTTCGCGCGGGCGTTCTCGCAGACCTTCGCCGACATCGCGCGTGACTACGGCGTGTGGGTCGTCGCGACGAACAACCAGGCGGACTACGAGGCGTCGACCGACCCGGCCGACATCGCGCTGTTCGCCGACCCGGACCTCGGCGACGTCGAAGAGGTCTACGTCGCGAGCTCCGCCCGGGTCACGAACTCGACGATGCTGTGGGGGCCGGAGGACGTCGACCCGGACGCCCCGCGGGGCGAGCGGAACCTCGTGTTCGTGAACGAGAAGGTGCCGATCACCTCGCTCGAGCGCGACCTCATCGGCATCGACGAGGGTCCCGCCACGGGCCCCGAGGCGAAGGCGAACGCCGTCGGCGCGGAGGTCGCGGGCTACCGGCTCGGCTTCGCGACCTCGCTCCCGGCCTTCCGGTGGGGCTACCCGTTCGGTGAGCGGCCGGCGGACCTCGAGCCGTGCGCCGACGTTCGGGTCTCGTTCATGCCGTGCATGGACGCGCTCGGTGTCGACGTCGTCGTCCAGGCCGAGGCGAACCCGGGCCGGTGGGCCCACACCCAGCCGGGCGGGTGGCAGCCGCTCGAGTGGATGGAGTCGACCTGGCGCTCGGTCACCGAGCCGACGGTGGGCTTCCGTTACAACGTGACCGCGCACATGGTCGGGAACCTGTTCGACATCCCGTTCGACGGCCAGTCGGCGATCACCGCCCGCGCCGCGGGCGCCGCACCGCAGCGCTACGTCGGCAACGGCGAGGCGCAGTTCGAGCCGGAGACCGACCCGCAGGGCTACCGCGTCCATCTCGGGGACAAGGACGAGTTCGCGGTGCTCGCCGACTGGGTGGTGCCCGACGACGACCGCGACGCGCTGCGGGCGGTCGCGGAGGCGCTCGCGCCCGGCAGCGGCGACGAGCTCGAGAACGACTACGTCGAGACCGCCATCTGGACCGACTTCACCGACGCCCCCGCGGGTCGCGCCAGCGTGCCACTGCCCGTGGCGGACCGCGCGGCCGCGCCGCTCCCCGCCACCGGTGGCGGGCTGCCGCTCGCCGCGCTCGCGAGCCTCGCCGGTGTCGTCCTCCTCGGCAGGAAGGCCCGCGCGTGAGCACCGTCTCCCGCCGCCAGCTCCTCGGTGGCGCGCTCGCGGGCGCCACGCTCGCCGGGCTGCCGCGGCCGGTGCTGGCCTCGTCGGGGGAGACCGCCCGCGGGGAGATGGAGGCCGACGTCGCCGTCATCGGTGCCGGTCTGGCCGGGCTGACCGCGGCACGCCGGCTGGTGGACGCCGGCCGGTCGGTGCTCGTCGTCGAGGCCGACGGCCGTGTCGGTGGTCGTGTGCTCAACACCGCGCTCCCCGACGGCCAGCCGATCGAGATCGGTGGGCAGTGGGTCGGCCCGACCCAGGACCGCGTCCTGGCGCTCGCACGCGAGGTCGGTGTCGCCACGTTCCCGACCTACGACGAGGGACGGTACGTCGACCACCGCAACGGCCTCACCTACCCCTACGACGGTCGGATCCCCTACGGCGCCGGCGCCGGCGTCGCCGAGGCGGGCCTCACCATCGAGCGCTGGAACGACAACGCCTCCCGCATCGACCCCGAGCGTCCGTGGGAGGCGGAGGAGGCGCCGGGGTGGGACAGCCAGACGGTGCACACGTGGATCGAGGACAACATCGTCTCGCCCGACGGCCGGGAGCTGATCGAGCTCGCCATCGAGGC
>JAHWKB010000092.1 GCA_019348115.1 Actinomycetota bacterium
ACGGAGGTGACGAGTGGACGCGCAGGCCTTCCTGCTGCAGCTGCTGACGGGGTTGTCGCGCGCCGCGATCCTGTTCATCGTCGCGTCGGGGCTGAGCCTCGTGTTCGGCGCGATGCGCATCGTGAACATCGCGCACGGCTCCTTCTACATGGTCGGCGCCTTCGTCTCCGTGACCGTGACGGCGTGGCTCGGCGGCCTCCTCGGCTTCCTCGCCTCGCTGGTCGCGGCCGCGGTGGTGGTCGCCCTCCTCGCAGCGCTCGTCGAGGTGCTCGCCCTCCGGCGCCTGTACGAGAGCGAGCACCTCATGCAGCTGCTCGCGACCTTCGCGTTCGTGCTGATCTTCGCCGACGGGGTCCAGTTCCTGTGGGGGGAGCGTCCGCGCTCCGTGCCCCAGCCGGCCATCATCGGGGGTGCCGTCGACCTCGGCGGCATCATCTTCCCCAAGTACAGCCTGTTCCTGATCGCCGTCGCCGTCGTGCTCGCGGTCGCGCTGTGGGCGCTGATGGCCCGCACCGGTCTCGGCCGGGACATCCGGGCCGCGGTCTCCGACCCGGAGATGCTCGGCATGGTCGGGGTCAACGTGCCGCTGCTCTTCACGGTCGTCTTCGCCCTCGGTGGCGTCCTGGCCGGGCTCGGCGGGGTGTTGGCCGCACCGCAGTCGAGCGCCCGGCTCGGCATGGACATCGCGATCATCGTCGAGTCGTTCGCGGTGGTCATCATCGGCGGGCTGGGGAGCCTCCAGGGGACGGCGGTCGGCGCCCTCATGGTCGGGATCGCGTTCGCGTTCGGGATCGTCTTCGCCCCCCAGGCCGCTCTCGCGATCGTGTTCGTCGTCATGGCCGCCGTCCTCGTCTGGCGCCCCTACGGCCTGTTCGGAGTACCGGAGCGATGATGCGACGACCCACCCTCCCGTCCCTCGCCTGGGCCGTGGCGGCCCTGGCGGCCCTGTTGGCACCACTGGTCGCGAACGAGCGGCAGGTCTTCCTGCTGATGTCGATCCTCGTGCTGGCCGTGTTCTCGACCTCGTTCAACGTGCTGCTCGGCTACACGGGGCTCGTGTCCTTCGCCCACGCGGCCTACTACGGCGTCGGGGCGTACACGGTCGCGCTCGTCGCTCTGCACCTCGGCTGGTCACCCCTGCTGGGGTTCGTGCTCGCGCCGGTGACCACGGCGCTGGTCGCCTACGCCAGCGGGCTGATCGCGCTCCGCGCCACACGCCTCTACTTCGCCCTGCTGACGCTCGCGCTCGGCCAGCTGCTGTTCCTGATCGCGTTCCAGTGGCGCTCGATGACGCGGGGCGACGACGGCATCCACGGCATCGTGCTGCCGCCCGCCCTGGCGTCGACCACGCCCCGGTACTACTTCATCCTCGGCGCGGCCGCGTTGGCCCTGACGGTCCTGGCGGTCGTGATGCGTTCGCCGTTCGGGCAGACGCTGCGCGCCATCCGCGAGAACCGCGAGCGCACGGGGTTCCTCGGCGTCAAGGTGAAGCGCTACGAGCTGGCGTCCTTCACGATCGGCGGGACGTTCGCCGGCTACGCCGGCGGGATGTACGCCATCTACAACCGCCAGGCCTTCCCCGAGCTGATGCACTGGACGACCTCGGCGGAGCCCATCTTCGTGACGCTGATCGGCGGGCTGTCGAGCTTCGCCGGCCCGACCGTCGGCGCGGTGGTCTTCGGGCTGCTCCGCGACGTGATCACCCGCAACCTCGAGTACTGGCAGGCCGTCCTCGGCGTCGTCCTGCTGCTCATCATCCTCTTCCTGCCCGGCGGCCTCGTCGAGGGCGTCAAGCGCATCGGCCAGCTCGTGCTGGGTGGCCGCGGGACGCCCCCGCCGACCGCCGCATCCACATCGTCGCCCTCCGGTCCAGCGGACCGGGACGCGGAGACCACCGGTACCACGGGAGGGGCATGATGGCGCTGCTCGAGGTGAGGGATCTCCACAAGCGCTTCGGCGGGCTCCGGGCCGTCGACGGGGTCGACCTGGTCGTCGAGGCCGGCGAGCGGCGGGCCGTGATCGGACCGAACGGCGCCGGCAAGACCACGCTCTTCAACCTCATCACCGGGCACTACCGCCCGGACGCCGGCACGGTCCTGTTCGACGGTCGCGACATCACGGGGGCGCCGACGCACGAGGTCGCACGCGCCGGCATCGGCCGGGCCTTCCAGATCACCAGCATCTTCCCGGGCCTGACGGTGCACGAGAACGTGCAGCTCGGGATCATCGCGAGGCAGGGCGAGAGCCGACGGATGGTCGGGCGCGCGGAGGGCCTGCACGCCGACGAGGTGACTGCCGTGCTGGAGGACGTCGGGCTGTCCCCGCTCGCGCGCGAGACCGCCGGCAACCTCTCGCACGGTGACCAACGCGCGCTCGAGCTCGCCATCTCCGTCGCGATGGAGCCGAAGCTGCTGCTGCTCGACGAACCGACCGCCGGCATGGCCCCGGCGGAGACCCGCCGGACGATGGAACTCGTTCGTCGCATCGCGGACGAGCGCGAGCTCACGGTCCTGTTCTGTGAGCACGACATGGAGGTGGTCTTCGGCACCGCCGACCGTGTGCTCGTGATGCACCAGGGTCGTCCGCTCGTGGACGGCACGCCCGACGAGGTCCGCACCCATCCCGAGGTCCGGCGCGTCTACCTCGGCGAGGAGGAGCTATGAGCACGGACCGCACCGACCGCGACGTCCTCGAGGTCGACGGCCTCGACGCCTTCTACGGCCGCAGCCACGTGATCCACGGTCTCGACATGCGCGTGCGCCCCGGCGAGCTCGTCGCGCTCCTCGGGCGGAACGGCGCCGGCAAGACCACGGCGTTCGGTGCGCTCATGGGGATCGTCGAGACCAGGGGTGGCTCGATCCGCGTGGCCGGCGAGGAGATCGCCGGCGCGCCGACCTACCGACGGGCCCGTCGTGGGCTCACGCTCGTGCCGTCCGGCGCCCGCGTGTTCGCCAACCTCACGGTCGAGGAGAACCTCGCCATCGTGCGGGCCGCCGGGGGCGACGAGGGTTGGACGGCGGACCGGGTCTACGAGGTGTTCCCGAAGCTGCGGGATCTCCGGGCGAGCATGGCCGGCAACCTCTCGGGCGGCGAGCGCCAGATGCTGGCGGTGGGCCGCGGGCTCATGGCCGACCCGAAGGTCCTGCTGTTCGACGAGCCGTCCGAGGGCCTGGCGCCCGTCATCCTCCAGGAGATCGGACGGCTGCTCGGGCGGTTGAAGGAACTCGGGCTCTCCATGGTCCTCGCGGAGCAGAACCACCGCTTCGCGCTGCGCTATGCCGACCGCGGGTACCTCATCGAGAAGGGACAGATCCGGCACGAGGCGCCCGCCGCCGAGCTCGAGGGCAGCGCCGCGCTGCAGCGCTACCTCGGCGTCTGACGGCGCCGGCGCGTGGAGGCTCCGGCCCACCTCCGCGTCCCGCCCGGGTGGGCGGCGTCCCCGGTCCGGACGATCCGGGGGCCGTCCGTGGCCCACCCGCACACCGCTGCGCGCCCAGTCGAGACAGCGGTGACCACCCGGTCACTCCCGACCTAGGTTCCGACGACCGGGCGGAGGGAGCGGGCCGTGCCCACGGCGACGTGGTGGAACCTCGACGGGGACAAGCGCGCCCGCATCGTCGACGCGGCCATCGCGGAGTTCGGTCGCCGGGGGTTCTCGGCCGGCAGCCTCAACGTCGTCGCCCGTGAGGCCGGGGTCGCGAAGGGCTCGCTGTTCCAGTACTTCGACGACAAGCTCGACCTGTTCGCGTCGGTGTGCGACGCCTGCTCGCGACGCATCCGCGACGAGATGGGGATCGTGATGGCGCGCCGCGCCGGCGAGCACGCCGAGCTGTTCCCGTTCCTGCGCGCCGTGCTCGTCGACTGGGTGCGCTACTTCGAGGAGCACCCCGACGACCGGGCGCTCACGTTCGCCGTCAACCTCGAGATCGACCCCGAGGCGCGGCGGGCCGTCCGCGCGGTCACGAACGCGCACTACCGCGACGTGCTCGAGGAGCTCGTCTCCGCCGCTCAGGCCCGTGGTGAGCTCCGGCCCGGCGCGTCCCGCGACCACCTGGTGGCGATGCTGCTGCTCCTGCTGCCGCACCTGGCGCTCGCGCCGGCGAGCCCGGAGCTCGACCCCGTGCTGGAGCTGCACCGCCGCGAGGGGCTCGACCTCGAGGCCGCGGTGACGGGCTTCGTCGACGTGCTCGAGGCGGCCTTCGCCGTCCCCGCGCCGCCGTCCGCCGCATCCGACCCACACCCGTCCCCGACGCGAGGAGCCCGCACGTGAGCGAGCCCATCGACCGTGGTACCGCGATCGCCGTCATCGGCGCCGGCAGCTCCGGCCTCCCCGCCGCCAAGAACCTCCGCGAGTACGGCTTCGAGGTCGACGTCCTCGAGCGCGAGGACGACCTCGGCGGCAACTGGAACTTCGGCAAGCCGAACAGCCGCGTCTACCGCTCGACGCACATGATCTCGTCCAAGCCGTTCACGCAGTACCCCGACTTCCCGATGCCCGACGGGTTCCCCGACTACCCGCACCACGCGCAGGTGCTCGAGTACTTCCGACGCTACGCCCGGCACTTCGGGCTGCACGAGGTCATCGAGTTCGGCACGAGCGTGGAGCGGGTCGAGCCGGTGCCGCTCGCCGGTGGCTCCGGGGCCGACGAGAGCCCGCGCTGGGACGTCACCGTCACGAAGGACGGCCGCACCGAGACCCGCCGCTACGCCGGCGTGGTCGTCGCCAACGGGCACAACTGGTTCCCGAAGACGCCGAGCTACCCCGGCCAGGAGGACTTCGCCGGCGAGATCATCCACTCCGCCGACTACAAGGACCCGGGCGTCCTCCGAGGCCGGCGCGTGCTCGTCGTCGGGGCGGGCAACACCGGCTGCGACATCGCCGTCGAGGGCGCCCAGCACGCCGAGCACACCTACCACTCGACCCGTCGGGGCTACTGGTACAACCAGAAGTACGTCTTCGGGAAGCCCGCCGACCAGGTGTCGGACGTCTTCTTCGGGCTCAACCTCCCCACGCGGTTCATCCAGTGGGCGTTCGAGAAGACCGTGCGGATGACGGTCGGTGACTTCGCGCGGCACGGGCTGAAGGAGCCCGACCACCGCATGCTCGAGACCCACCCGATCGTGAACCAGACCCTCCTCTACTACGTCGGCCACGGCGAGATCACGCCGGTGGACGACATCGAGCACTTCGAGCGGGACCGGGTCGTCTTGACCGACGGCCGCGCGGTCGAGGTCGACCTCGTCGTCTTCTGCACCGGCTACCTCATCCGGTTCCCGTTCCTGGACGAGGACGTCATCGGGATGCAGGACGGCCGTCCCGAGCTGTACCGGCACGTCTTCCACCCGGTCCACGACAACCTGTTCGTCATCGGCCTGATCCAGCCCGACAGCGGGCAGTTCAAGCTCGTCCACTGGCAGACCGTGGCGGTGGCGCGCTACCTCGCGCTGAAGGACCGCGACCCCGTCCGTGCCCGGGAGTTCCGCGAGCAGGTGCGCCGGCACGTGCACGAGCGCAGCCTCGGCGGCATCGAGATGGTGGACTCGACGCGGCACCTCGTCGAGGTCGAGCACGTCGACTACCTGCGCGCCCTCGCCCGCCTCATCAACGAGGACCTCTCGCCGCGCGACGTCCTGACGACCGCCGGAGCCGCCCGATGACCCGCCCCACGACCCGTCTGGAGCAGCCGGAGCCCGTCCTGACGCCGATCGAGTGGTCGTTCCCGGCCCCGCCGGTCGAGCGCGAGCTCCTCGAGGTGCTGCCGGAGCAGCCGACCGGGAAGCCGCCGATCCTGTTCGTCCACGGCCTGTCGCACGGCGCCTGGTGTTGGCGGGAGCACTGGATGCCGGCGGCGGCCGCCGACGGCTGGCGGACCTACGCGGTGAGCCTCCGCGGCCACGGCGCCAGCGCCGGCAGGGAGCACCTCGACCGCACGCTCCTGCGCCACTACGTCCACGACGTCCTGCAGGCGATCACCGAGCTGCCCGAGCCGCCCGTGCTCGTCGGCCACTCCATGGGCGGGCTCGTCGTCCAGCACGTCCTCGAGCGCTACGCCGCCCGCGCCGGCGTGCTGGTGGCCCCCGCGTCAGCCTTCCACGGCCTCGGCTCCCTCGGCCTGCTGCTCCGGCACCGGCCGCGACAGGTGCTCCGCGCCCTCGCCGGACGGACGCTCGAGCTGGACCGCGAGCTGCTCTTCTCCGACGACCTCGACGAGGCGACGGCGCAGCGCTACGTCGACCGGCTCGGCCCCGAGGGTGCGCTCGTGCAGCACCAGCTCGTCCTGCCCCGCCGTCCGCGGCCGTCCAAGGCCCCGGTGCTGGTGATCGGCGCCGGCGACGACCGGATGGTGCCGGTCATCGACGTCGTCCGGACCGCCCGCCACTACGGCACGCGCGCGCACGTCTTCCGTGGCATGGCGCACGACATGATGCTCGAGCCGGACTGGAAGGCGCCGCTCGAGCTCGTGCTGCGCTGGCTGGAGGACACCGTCGGGCGCGACCGCTGACGGGCCGCGCCCCGGCACACCGTCGCGCGCGAGACCGCTGACCGGGCGTCGCCGGTCAGCGGTCTCCAGCGGGCCTCACAGCAGGCAGAAGGGGAGCTGGTCCTGGGACGGCGTGCCGGTCGCCGGCGCGCTCGCCGGCGGCGTCGTGGATGCCCGCAGCCGCAGCGCCTCGACGGTGGCGCGGTCGACCGGCCGACCCTGTGCCCCCGCCGGGAGGCCCGGGATGGCCTCCTGCGTCTGGGGGTTGAGGTGGTGGAGCGTCCGCGCCGACGCGAGCCCGGGGTGGTCGACGGCGAAGACGTCGAAGCCGCGGCTCTGGGGCACCGGCGGCACGTAGCCGGCGTCGAAGTTGTTGGCGTAGATGCGGCCGTTGTACCAGTAGGACGACCACGGGTTGTTCCGCACGCCGTCGAGGGCGCGGTACCAGGCGACCTGCTCCGGCTTCTCGGCGTCGGTGAAGTCGATCACCTGCGTGCCGGCGTGGTACCAGGAGACCGCGAGGAGCCGCTGCCCGTTGGTGGTCGGGACGACGTTGAAGTTGTGCGCAGTGCACATCGTGGAGTCGCGGACGTCCTGCGGCGGCGTGTACCAGCTCAGGACCTGGGGACGGAGCGGGTCCGACAGGTCGTAGAACCACAGCGCGCCGGTCGGGGCGTTGCCGCCGGTCTGGCAGCCGGACGCCGCCGCGGCGCCGCCCTTCTCGTCCCCGAGCACCGCCACCTCGCCGTCCCACGACCACGCCGACGAGTGGTGGATCTGCATCGCGGGGTTGCGGATGTGGGACAGGACGACGGGCCGGGCGGGGTCGGAGATGTCCCACACCTGCGACTCGCTGATGCACGCCGCCAGCGCGAGCTTGCGGGGGAGGAAGACCGTGATGTCGTGGCAGCCGACGGCCGGCGAGACGTCCGGGGTGGACACGACCCGCGCCCGGTCCGGGTCGCGCAGCGGCACCTCGATGACGGAGATCTGGCGGTGGCTCACGGCGTTGCAGCGGCTGCCCTGGCCGCCGAGCGGGTACGAGGACGCGTAGAGGAGGACGCGGGGGTCGGGGCGCCCGGTGGCCCAGTCGCGGTGGTCGAGGTCGGGCACCAGCGTGTGCGTGTGGGAGCCGCAGTCGAGGTACACGCTCCCGATCTGGGTGATGGCGTTGGGGCGTCGGACGTCGAAGATCCGGATGCCCTCCCAGTGGCTGCCGGCGGCGACCGCGCCGGTGCTGGCCCCGCCGGCGTCGCAGGCGTCGCTCGCCATCGGGGAGTCGACGCTGACGAAGGCGAGGTGCTTCCAGATGCTGACGTCGTTCTGGTTGCCGGCGCAGTCGATGCCGCCGAGGTGGCGCGGCCGGTCGGGGTCCGAGATGTCCATGATCTCGAGGCCGTCGAAGCGCCCGAGGACGGCGCGGTCCTTCCAGAACGCGAGGTCGGTCCCCATCCGGTACTCGCCACCGTCGTCCCAGGTCGCCTGGCGCGACATGTTGTCCGAGCCCTGGTCCTCGGTGGCCTCGGCTGCCGCGGTGGCGGCCACCGCCACGAGCAGCAGGATGAGCAGGTGAGCGAGCTTGCGCATGACGGTCCTCGCACGTCGGTTGCCGGTTCGCTTCGACGCACGGTCCGCGTTCTCCTGCTGACCGTCCGTCGACGCGGAAGGCAACGGTCGGGCCGCTTCCCGTCACGGTGACGACGGCTACGGTTCGGCGTCGCATCCGTCGGGCCACGAGGGAGACATCGATGCAGCTGCGGACGCTCCTCATCGCCGTGGCCGGCGCTGCCCTCCTCGTGACCTCGACGCCTCCGGCCGGCGCACAGGACACCGAGGTGGACGGCCGGTACCGCGGCTTCGGCGACCCGGGCGGGATCTGGAACATCATCCCGCCGGGCCAGGACGGCGTGGTGAACGCGGCCGAGGCGATCCAGGCGAACGCCGGCGGCGGGACGCCGGCGCACGTCCAGGACCAGCTCCAGATGTACGGCGACCTCGTGTACGAGGACGCGACCCCCGGTTTCGACCGGTCCGAGCTCGAGACCTACTTCAAGGACGCCTCGTTCGGGGTGCGCCCGGAGGACGCCGAGCGCGTCTACGCGCCGGGCGGCCGGAACGATGTGACCGTGATCCGGGACGCCGGCTTCGGGGTGCCCCACATCTTCGGCGACACCCGGGAAGGGACGCTGTTCGCCCAGGGCTACACGGGTGCCGAGGACCGGCTGTTCCTGATGGACGCCCTGCGCCACGTCGGTCGGGCCGAGCTCGCTGCCTGGCTGGGGGCCTCGGAGGGCAACCTCCGCACCGACGCCGACCAGCTGTCGAAGGCGCCGTACACGGAGGAGGACTACACGGCCCAGCTCGAGGACCTCCGCGCCTCGGGGCCGCTCGGCGAGCGCGCCATCGACGACCTCCTCGCGTACACGGCCGGCGTCAACCAGTACATCCAGGAGGCGCTGCTCGATCCGTCCAAGCTCCCCGCGGAGTACCCGGCGCTGCAGC
>JAHWKB010000313.1 GCA_019348115.1 Actinomycetota bacterium
GCGACGACCAGGACGAGCTCAACCACCTCCGCGTGCTGCGGCTGAAGGACAAGCTGGGGACCCGCCAGATGCCGACCGCGGAGCTCGCGCTCGACGGCACCGTCGCACACCTCGTGGGTGGCCCGTCGGACGGCACGCGCAACATCACCCCGATGCTGACGGTCACGCGCCTCTGGAACGCGGTCATCGCCGGCGCCGGGATGCGTCGCACCCTCGCGCTCTCGCGTGACTACGCGACCCGGCGCACCGCGTTCGGCCGGCGGCTCATCGACCAGCCGCTGCACCAGACGACGCTCGCCTGGATGCGCGTCCAGCACGAGGCCGCGCTGCAGCTGTCGTTCCGGGCCGTCGAGCTGCTCGGCCGCGACGAGGCGGGGATCGCGACCGAGGAGGAGCGCAAGGTCCTCCGGATGCTGCTCCCGATCGCGAAGCTCGTGACCGGCAAGCAGGCGGTCGCCGTGGCCTCCGAGGGGCTCGAGGCGTTCGGCGGGGCGGGCTACATCGAGGACACCCACCTCCCCGTCCTGCTCCGCGACGCGCAGGTCCTCCCCATCTGGGAGGGGACCACCAACGTCCTGTCGCTCGACACGCTGCGGGCGCTGCAGCGCGACGACACCCTCGCCGCGTACGTGGGCGAGGTGCGCCGCGCCGCGGCCCTCGCGCAGGACGCCCACCTGGCCGCCATCGCCCGCGAGGCGATCGCCGCGACCGAGCACGCGGTCGCCTGGCTCGCCGCGGGGATGGAGGGTCCGGGGATCGAGGCCGTGTCGAGCAGCGGCAGAGCCGACCTCGCGGTCGTGGAGCACGGGGCGCGGCGGTTCGCGATGACGCTCGGGCGGTCGCTGCAGGCGGCGTTGCTGTGCGTCCAGGCGCAGCACGACCTCGACCGGCACGGCGACGCGCGCGGGGTCGCGGTCGCCCGGCGGTTCGCCGCCGAGGGGCTCGACCTGCTCGAGGAGCCGGGGGCGCTCCTGGTCGAGGACGCCGCGCTCGCCGGCGACACGCCGCTCGACGCGTAGGCCGGGCCTCCCCCGGACGCCGGGAGGGGCGTCGTAGGCTCACGTCCCCGGGGTGAGCTGGAGGGACGTGTGGGGCTGTTCGATCGGATCCTCAGGCGTCTGCGCGGCGCGCCCGAGCCCGCACGCCAGGACGCGCCGGGGCTGTTCACGGCCCGCTCCCCGGGGCTCTCGACGGGGCAGGCCGCCCCCCCGGAGGCGCCCGCCCCACCGGAGGACCTCTGGGACCGCCCCGATCCGGCGCCCGCTCCCGCGGTCGCCGGCGCGGTCGACCCGGACGTCACCGAGCCCGTGGTGATGGAGCCGGGCGTCCTCGAGCCGGAGGACGTCGCGCCGGGCGACGAGCCCACCGAGGCGATCGCCTCCGGGGCCGGCATCGCCGAGCCGATCGACCCGGCGGCCGAGCTCGCCGCCATCGAGGAGCTCGCCCCCCCGGCCGCCGAGCCGGAGACCCCGGTCGCGCCCGCCTGGGACGACGCGACGTGGACCGAGGCCGGCGCGACGACCGGGCTCCCCGAGCGGACGGCCGAGGACGCACCCGTCGGGGACGCGGTCGCGCCCGAGGGATCCACCGCGGACGAGCCGCTCTTCGGGTACGGGACGGCGCCCGAGCCCCCGGTCTCGGCGGAGCCGCCGCCCGGCCCGGTCCCCCCGCTGTTCGACCCCCCGGCGGTCGCCACCGAGCCCGAGCCCGGCGACGTCGCTCCCGAGGTCACCACCGGAGCAGAGCCCGACCCCGCACCGGCGGCCGAGGCCGAGCCCCGCCCCCTGGTCGTCGAGACCCATCCCGAGGTCTTCGACGTCGCGCCGGCAGGGGACGCCGCGCCGGCGGAGGACGACCCGTCGCCGACCCCGACCGCGGACGAGCCCGTCGCCGGCGAGGAGCAGCGGGCCGCGGAGCGGACGATGCGCGTCCACGACGAGCGGCTCGACAAGCGCCCCGGCCCGATCCGCATGACGCCGTCCGAGGCCATCCGCCTCGCCCAGGACGGCCCCCGCACGGCCCGTCGCGCCGACCAGCCCGAGGCCTGACCACCCCGGCCGGAACCGGCGACGTCGAGACGTCGCGAGATGTGGCCGGGATCCCGGAGGAGAGCCGGAGGGTCAGGCGCTCTTGGCGTTCTCGCCGCCGAAGTGGCGCGCGATCTGGCGCGAGATCACGAGCTGCTGGATCTCCTTGGTGCCCTCGAAGATCTCGTAGATCTTGGCGTCGCGGTGGAACTTCTCGACGTCGAACTCGCGGCTGTAGCCGAACCCGCCGTGGACCTGGATGGCCTCGTCGGTGACCTGGACGGCGACGCGACCGGCCTTGAGCTTCGCCATCGAGCCCTCGCCCTGCTTGAACGGGGTCCAGGTCGTGCCCATGTTGATGCCGCGCCAGCACAGGAGACGCGCCGCGTCGATCTCGGTCGCCATGTCGGCGAGCTTGAAGGCGATGGCCTGGTGGCGGATGATCGGCACGCCGAAGGTCTCGCGCTGCATCGCGTACGTGACCGACTGCTCGTAGGCGGCGCGGGCGATGCCGACCGCCTGGATGCCGACGATCGGGCGCGTCGCCTCGAAGGTGGACAGCGCACCCGACTTCGACTTCTTGGCCTTGTCCGGGTTCTTCGCCGCCTCGATCTTGGCGTTGAGCTTGTCCTCGCCACCGAGGAGATGGCTGTCCGGGACGAACACGTCGACGAGCGCGAGCTCGGCGGTGTGGGAGGCGCGGATGCCGAGCTTCTTGACCTTCTTCGTCTGCGTGAAGCCCTCCATGTCGGAGGTCACGATGAAGGAGGCCTGGCCGCGGTGGCCCATCCCCGGGTTGACGGTCGCGATGACGACGTGGACGTCGGCGATCCCGCCGTTGGTGATCCAGATCTTCTCGCCGTTGAGGAGCCAGCCACCCTCGACCT
>JAHWKB010000093.1 GCA_019348115.1 Actinomycetota bacterium
GAGGACTGCCCTGCCTGCTACCGCAAGGCGCGGGGGAGCGGGGCGTCGGGTGGCGGGACGTCGCGGAGCTCCTCCGCGCGGACGGGCGCGAGCACGCGCTGGACGGTCGAGGAGAACCTCACCCTCGCCGACGTGCTCCTGAAGTACGACGGCGGCCCCGACAGCGGGGTCTTCACCGACGGCTCCGCGACGCCGAACCCCGGTCCCGGCGGCTGGGGCGCGGTCTACGTCGTCGACGGCGACGTGGTCGCCCAGGACCACGGCCACGACCCGGACACGACGAACAACCGCATGGAGCTGACTGCGCTCATCAAGGGCGCCGCCCTCGTGCCGCGCGGCACGCCGGCGAAGGTCCACACCGACTCGAAGCTCGCGGTGGACACCCTCACGACGTGGGCAGCCGGTTGGGAGGCGCGCGGCTGGAAGCGCAGGACCGGTCCGGTCGAGAACCTCGACCTCGTGCGCGAGGCGTACCGCATCTACTCGTCGCGCCCCGAGCTCGAGCTCGTGTGGATCAAGGCGCACGCGGGGAACCGCTGGAACGAGTACGCCGACTCGCTGTCGACCGCGTGGTCGCGCGACGAGCTGTGACGGCGCGACGCGCGGTGGCCGCCGCCGTCAGGCGGCGATGACGAGCCGCGTCCCCTCGGCGCGGATGCGACGCTTCTTCGTGAGGCTCGCGACCGCCTCCGAGAGGTCGTCCGCGGACAGGCCGAGCTCGACGCCGGCGCGGTAGACGGCGGTGCCGTCCACCTCACCGCCGGAGCGGGTCGCGAGGTCGAGCACGAGCTGCTCGGCCAGGGCGAAGCGGGCCTCGCGCGGAGCGCGGCGCTCGCCCTCCCAGGGATCGAAGAGGCGGTACTGCATCGTCACGGCGAACCTCCCGGGTCGGCACAGCCTCGCGGACGCCGGCGCGTCTGTCCAGTGTCCGTGTGCTCAGCCGTGGTCCCCGTCGTCGCCCGCGCCGGTGGCGCCGGCGACGACCACCGCGATCACCAGGCCGACGGCGAGCCCGACCAGCGCGGAGGCCAGCGTGTCGACCGTCCACTCGGCGACCGCGTGGGCAGGCAGGTCGTGGACGGCCTCCTCGAGCCGGTGGACGAGGTCGTACGGAGCGTGCCAGCCGAGCTCGTCCGCGCCGACGAGCAGGATGTGGCCGCCGACCCACAGCATCGCGGCGGTGCCGATGCGGGACAGCCACGTCAGCAGCACCGGCATGCCGGCGACCAGCGCGCGTCCGGTCCGGCGCGCGGGCCCGGAGTCGCGCTGGGACAGGCGCAGGCCGACGTCGTCCATCTTGACGATGCCGGCGACGAGGCCGTAGACGACGACGGTGATCAGGAGCGCGACCACGACGAGGATGACGGCCCGGGAGACGAACGGCTCCTCGATGACCTCCTTGAGCGCGATCACCATGATCTCGGCCGAGAGGATGAAGTCGGTCCTGATCGCGCCGGCGACGACCTCACGCTCGGCCTCGGGCCCCTTGGCGACGGCGGGCGCGTCGTCCTCGTGGTGGCCCCGGTGCCGGAGGGCGTGCAGGAGCTTGTGGGCGCCCTCGTAGCAGAGGTAGGCACCGCCGACCATCAGGACGAGCTCGACGAGCAGCGGCGCGAACGCCGACAGCAGCAACGCCGCCGGGAGGATCACGACGAGCTTGTTCCTGAGCGAGCCGGTCGCGATGCGACGGATGATCGGCAGCTCGCGCTCGGCGGCGAGCCCGTGGACGTACGCCGGGGTGACCGCGGTGTCGTCGACGACGACGCCGGCGGCCTTCATGCTGGCCCGGCCCGCGGCGACGCCGACGTCGTCGACGGCGGCCGCCGCGAGCTTCGCCAGGGCAGCGACGTCGTCGAGGAGTCCGACGAGTCCTCCGGCCATCCGTGCATCCGTTCGTGTGTCGTGTGGACGCCGCGGGACGGGCGGCGTGGGCGAACCGTCGCAGGTGCGGCGCTCAGCCCTGGTCGGGGTTGCCGTCGCCTTGCCCGTCCGTCTCCGCGGAGCCCTGCTCGTAGAACCACTTCGTGAGGACCACCAGCAGCAGGGCGCCGTACGTGTCGGCCAGCACCGAGACGAACCACTCGGCCGAGAAGTGCAGCCAGTAGGCGGGCCACAGCGCGGTCGGCTCGCCGTGGGTCGCCTGGTCGGAGGTCCAGTCCGGGAGTTCCGTGAAGTGGAACGCGACCGTCTGGGCCACGAGGATCACGACGAGGACGATGCTGAGCGAGTGCCGCGCCCACCAGCTCTCGTGCCTGCTCCAGCGATGCACGGCGTTCGGGAACATCGATGGCATGGCGTCCCTCCGGAGCGACGGAACGCGCGGATGAGGGGACCGCGCGACGCCGAGCCTACGGCGCCGTGCCACCGGCTCGGCGGAGGCCGGTCCGCGATCACGTGGCGTCCCCGATAAGGGACGTTATGTAAACCCGCCTGGAGGGGCCTTCTACGGGTCCGCCCCGGGCCTCTGCCCCCCCCGCTCACGGTCGTGGCGACAGCAGCACGGTCGGCACGGGGATGCGCGCGCTGCGGTGGTGCAGGGTCGCGATGCGACGCCCGGGCTGGACGGCGTCGCGGACCGGCCCGGCGAGGCGCCCCAGCGCGGCGACGGTGTCGTCGAGGTCCGGTGCGACGAACGCGAGGCCCCAGAGCCGCGCGGTCCCGGGTCCGGCGTCGCCGTCCACGGGCCCGACGACCTCGGCCACCGCGGTGCCGAGGACGAAGAACACCTGGCGCTGCGCCGGATCGCTCCCCGG
The DNA here is from genome assembly GCA_019348115.1 of Actinomycetota bacterium. GTDB lineage: Bacteria > Actinomycetota > Nitriliruptoria > Nitriliruptorales > Nitriliruptoraceae > JAHWJY01. The sequence continues at coordinate 2,754 of JAHWKB010000093.1, forward strand.
GACGTCCCGGGACCGCCGTGGCTCGACGCCGAGCCCCGCGAACGCCGCGGTCGTCGCGCCCAGGTCGCGCGTGAGGACGACGACGTGGTCGAGGGCCGTGAGGCCGTTCGGGTGGTCGACGGCCGGAGCGGGCGCGTCGGGGACTGCCCGGGTGGGGATGCCGTCGATGTCGTCCCGCTCCCCCGGCGCCGTCACGCCCCAGCCGGACAGTGGCCGTTCGGACGAGGGGTCGACGACGAGCGCGAGCCCCCGGAGGCGGATGCGGCCGTCGCGGACGTCGAAGCCGGCCCGCTCCCAGCCCGCGACCGTGCCACCGACGGTCACCTCACGCAGCACCGCCACCCCGCATCCTCCCGCGACCGGCCTCGATCCTAGGGAGTTCCCGTCCGGGATGTCCGTTCGGACATCGCACGCCCTCCCCGGGGGATGGAACGGGCCCCGTCGGGGAGGCGTTGGCCCCTTCCCGGCGTCGAACCGGACGTTCCGGGCACCGAGACCGACCGTTCCCACCCTCCCGAGGTCCCCACCCGTGCACCGCTCCCCTGCGCTCCCGTCCCCCCGCGCGCTCCTGGTCGTCCTCACGGCCCTGGCGACCGCGCTGGTGCTGCTGCCCGCTCGCCCGGCATCCGCGGTCGAGGGTGCCCCCGGCGTGCGCCCGGGCGGGTTCCGCATCGAGGCGGCAGCGGGCACGACCCTCACGATCCCCGGTCTGGGCGCGTTCAGCGACACCATCGAGGTCCTGCCCGGTCCCGGTGGGCGCCTGCAGGTCGTGAACGAGATGTCCATGGACACCTACGTCGAGGGGCTCGCCGAGGTGCCGGCGAGCTGGCCCGCGGAGTCGCTGAAGGCCCAGGCCGTCGCCGCCCGGACGTACGCGTGGTACTCCGAGGACCGCGGCTACTACCTCGAGCAGGGGCTCGACTTCGACATCTGCGCCTCCACGGCGTGCCAGGTCTTCCACGGCCGGGAGATCGCCGACACGACGATCGGCCGCCCCTGGGTCGAGGCCGTCCGCGCCACGTCCGGCGAGGTGCTCGCCCACGAGGACCGGCCCATCCTCGCGCGCTTCTTCTCGACCTCCGGCGGGGCCACGCGCAACAACGAGGACGTCTTCCCCGAGAGCGGCCCGCGCCCGTACCTGCAGGGCGTGGACGACCCGCACGACGCGGTCTCGCCGCTGTCGCGCTGGCAGGTCCGCTTCAGCCGCGCCCAGTTCGACGAGCTCCTGTCCCGCGGCGAGACCCTCCGCGCGGCCGTGCCCGTCGCGAAGGCGGAGCGCGTCCTCGCCGACGGCACCCGCAGCGACCACATCCGCTTCACGCGTGAGGACGGCCACCAGGTCGAGATCGAGGCCTCGAAGTTCCGCTTCTGGGTGTCCGAGATGGCACCGAAGGTCTTCCCCGGTCAGTACCCCCAGGCCCGGGCCGACGGCGGCAGGATGCCGGCGACCCTGCCGTCGTCGCGCATCGAGTTCACCCTCACGGACGCGACCGTGGCGATCGACGGCTTCGGCTGGGGCCACGGGGTCGGCATGAGCCAGTTCGGCGCCAAGGGCAAGGCCGAGGACGGCTGGCACTACGGCGACATCCTGAGCGCCTACTACACCGGCCTCGAGGCGGCGCCGCACCCCGGCGCGCCCGAGCGCATCCGGGTCGGCCTCGACTGGGAGAACCTCAGCCAGGTCGAGGTCCGCGCGGACGGCTACGTCCGGGTCTTCACCGCGGACGCCCAGACGGACGCCCGCAGCACGATCCCGTGGACGTTCCGCTCCGAGGGCAGCACCGTCGACCTCGTCACGGCCCCGCACGTCACCTTCGGTGAGCGGACCCACGAGACCCGTCGCCTGCCGCGCGACGTCGCGCCTCCCGCCCTGGCGCCCGCCGTCGAGGCGGCGGCGCCGGCCGAGCCACCCGCCTCCGACGAACCGCGCAGCATCCCCGGCGAGCGCACCGCCGTGCTCGACGTCGCCCCCGCCGCCACGACGGATGACGCGGACGACGCGACCCAGGACGGGGCCGGGCCGAGCGTCGCCGGCGCGATCTCCAGCACGGTCCAGCGGACCGCCCCCGGCGTGGGGGGTCTCGTGACGCTCCTCCGCGGTGCGGTGCGGGTCCTCGCGGGCTAGTCGAGGATCGAGAACCCCGACGGCCCGCCGTCCCCCACGGTCGAGCCGTCGGGGCGACGGAGCTCGGCCTCGTCGAACCACGCCGCGAGGCGCAGCCGCCGGCCGTCCGGCCCGTCGAGCGTGAGCTCGATGGTGTGCATCCGACCGTCGGGAGCGTTGCTGATGCCCTCGAGGCTGAGCTCCGGTGCCCAGCGGCCCGGATCGGGCGTCGTGCCGTCGACGGTGACGTCGTCCGGCACCGGCCCGTCGAAGCGGTCCACGACCAGGGGCAGCTGCGCCTCCTCGAACCGCTCGATCGCGAGCTTGCCGTCGTCGGTCGGGCGCGTGAGGAGCACCGCCACGCGCGCGACGGGGTGGAGCAGCAGCTGCAGTCGCGGATCCTCGGCCTCGGGCCCGTCGGGATGTGCGCCGGGGTCGACCTCGATCGTCGCGGCGAGGACCCGGAAGCCGGTCTCGAGCTCGAGGCCCCACAGTCGGGCGTCGCGGAGCAGGTCGGGGATCGTGGCGGTGTCCAGCGGGTCCTCCTGGGTCAGGTGCGCTTGACACCGTTGGCGATGAGGTCGGCGAGGCCGGCGGCGACGTCGTCGATGTCCTCGTCGGGCGGGCTGATGGCGTAGGAGACGATCAGCCGGGTAGCGGCGTCGGCGACGCGCGCGAGCTCGTGCTCGGTGAGGTGGTCGAGGCGCTCGACGAGGAGCGCCTGGACCACGGGGCGGGCGGCCGAGAGCACGGGACCGCGTCCGAGGGTCAGGAACGGGAGCAGCGCCTCGGGCTCGGTCGCGAGGAGACGGTCGAGGAGGGGGTGCGCCCGGGCGCTCCGCAGCGCCTGCGCGATCGCGGCCTCGAGGGCGGGTCGGAAGTCGGGGTGGGGCCGCGTGGCCGCGACCATCTGCTCGATGAACGTCTCCTCCTCGCGGAGGACGGTCGCCGAGACGAGCGCCTCGCGGCTGCCGAAGTACCGGTAGAGGGTCTGACGGGAGACCCCGGCCTCGACGGCGACGTCCTCGAGGGTCAGCCGCGACAGCCCGACGCGCGACAGGACCGCGATGGTGGCGTCCAGGATCCGGATGCGGGTGTCGGAGGGCTGCATGCAGCGAGCGTACGCTCCTCCCCGCTCCGGTCCGGGCCACGCCGCCGCCCTGCTCGTACGCTGCCGACCGTCGGGCCCTCGCTCGCGCCCCCTCCCCACGGGAAGCCGTCCAGATGTCGTCCGTTCCCCCGGGTCCACGCCCCGCCGCCCTGCTGCACGCGCTCGGCGAGTGGCGCCGCGACCGGCGTGGCGCCGTGGTCGCGGCGGTGGTCATCGTGGCCCTTGGCGCCGTGCTGGCGGTCCTCGGTGGCACGGACGGCGCCGGCGCCGGCGACGGCCCCGGCCTCCGGGGCGTCGTGACCGGGGCGGCGACGGCCGCGACCCTGACGATGCTGCTCCTCGCGGGCATCACCCACGTCGGGGTGGCCCGCGCACGCTGGTTCGGCCACCTCGTGCGCTACCCGAGGCTCCTCCTCGGGACCCTCCGCGTGCCGGGGACCGGCGTCCGGGCCGTGGTGGGCGTCCTCGGCGGGATCGTGGTGGCGACGTTCCTCCACCCGGTGCTGGGGTTGGGGCTCGCGGCGCTCGCGCTGGGGGTCGTCCCCACCGAGGTGGGCCGGGCGGTCGCCGCGTGGCGGACGGCCGGTGGGGATGTCCGGGCGCGCGTCGTGGGCCGACGCTCGACCGCGGACGCCGCGGGCTGGCGGCTGACCGCGGTCACGCTGGCGCTCGGCGCCGCACCCGTGGCCCTCCTGCGCTTCCTGGTCCTGGAGCCCGCCTGCACCCTCGACCGCTGGCTCGGCGCCGGCTGCCCCGACGGGCCGGTCGCGGTGACCGCCACGGCCGTCGCGGTCGCGGCGGCGACGGTCGCGGTGACCCCGCTGGCGATCGGGCTCGGCGACGTGCTCGCGCGGACGCTCGCCGGCGAGCGGCTCGGGACCTCGGCTCCCGAGCCACCCCGCCACGTCGAGGTCCTCGTCCCCGAGCCCCCGCCCGCGCCCCCGGGGCCGGCGGTCGAGCCCGCCGCGGAACCGGCCGCGGAGCCCGCCGCGGAGCCGGCCGAGCCGGTCGCCGAGCCGCGTCCCGTGCCTGCTGCCGCTCCACGCCACGTCGCCTCCCCGGTCGTCCCCGAGCCCACCGTGGAGCCCGACCCCGTCGCGGCGCCGGAGGACACCGAGGACCCGGAGCCCGCCGAGGTCCCGGCGGACACCGGGGACCCGGAGCCGGTCGAAGGCGCGGAGGCGGATCCGGACGTCGTCGAGGAGGTCCCGCCCCTGTGGCCCGGGGACCGGCCGGTCGCGGACTTCGAGGAGCCGGTCCGGGACGACGGCGGCGAGCCGACGGTCGAGATCCCGCCGTACCGCCCCGGCCGACCGGTGGACCTCGCAGTCGAGCCCGGTCCGCGGACGGAGCCCGACCCCGACCCCGAGCCCGATCCGGAACCCGAGCCCGGTCCGGAACCCGGACCCGGACCGGAACCCGAGCCTGCGCCGGTCGCCGAGCCGCGGACGGACCGGGACGCGGCACGCATCGACCGCGCCGTCGACCGGGCACGGCCGTCGCTCGAGTCCCTGACCGGGCCGACGCAGGCCGTCGCCGTGTCCCTGTTCGCCTCGCTGGGCAGCGGCGAGCCCGCGCCGGGTGCGGACGCGGTCGAGGAGCTGCGCCGCTCGCTGCACGAGGTCGACATCGACGACGCGCGCGGCACGCTCGCGCTCGTCCGGGCCAACGCCGGCCGCGTCGACGCCCTCCGCTCGCAGTACCAGCGCTCGCCCCGCATCGCCCGGAGCGCGGTCGAGCGCGCCGCCAGCGTGGGCTTCCGCGCCGCCGGCATCCCCGCCGAGCACGCGGAGTCCCTCGCGGCGACCCTGCTCACGATGGACGACGAGGACTGGGCCCACCTGTCCGCCGCCCTGGAAGCGCTCGACGAGGAGCTCGACCGACCCTGACGTCGGCGACGGTGGACGCTCGCCGGGGGCCCGGCCGCGCCGTCGGCGACCGGCCGGCGGTCCCCTGGTCCCGTTCCGCCATCGACCACGGAGGTGCCTGGTGACCGACCCGACGACACCGGACGAGTTCGAGCAGCGCCAGGAGCTCGACGGCTCGCTCGCCGACGACGCCCACGTGGCCGACGACGCGGACGAGCCGCTGACGCCGGACGAGCTCGAGCAGCGTCAGATCCTGCCGGACGACGACCGCGACGAGCACCCGGATCGCGACGAGGACGACGACCCCGACGCCTAGGTCGGATCAGTAGGCGTCCATCGGCGGGCAGGCGCACACGAGGTTGCGGTCGCCGTAGGCGTTGTCGATCCGGCTGACCGGCACCCAGTACTTGTCGGTCCGGAGGGCCTCGACCGGGTAGGCGGCGGTCTCGCGCGCGTACGGGCGTGACCACTCCCCCAGCAGGTCCTCCGCGGGGTGCGGCGCGTTGACCAGGGGGTTGTCCTCCGCCGGCCACTCCCCCGCCTCGACGCGACCGATCTCCTCGCGGATGGCGACCATCGCCGACACGAACCGGTCGAGCTCCGCGAGCGACTCCGACTCGGTGGGCTCGATCATGAGCGTCCCGGCGACCGGGAACGACATCGTCGGAGCGTGGAACCCGAAATCGATGAGACGCTTGGCCACGTCCTCGTTCGTGATGCCGGTCTCGCGCTCGATCGCGCGCAGGTCGATGATGCACTCGTGCGCGACGAGCCCCGTGGCGCCGGTGTAGAGCACCGGGTAGTGCGGCGCGAGCTGCGTCGCGAGGTAGTTGGCATTGAGGATCGCGACCTCGGTCGCCTCCGTCAGCCCTCTGCCGCCCATGAGGCGGATGTAGGCCCACGAGATCGGCAGGATCCCGGCCGAGCCCCAGGGGGCCGCGGAGATCGGCCCGGGGCCGGTGTCAGGTCCGGCCTCGGCCACCAGCGGGTGGTTCGGCAGGAACGGCACGAGGTGCTCGCGCACGCCGATGGGGCCGACGCCGGGCCCGCCGCCGCCGTGCGGGATGCAGAACGTCTTGTGCAGGTTGAGGTGGCTCACGTCCGAGCCGA
>JAHWKB010000314.1 GCA_019348115.1 Actinomycetota bacterium
GACCCGCAGCCGAAGTTGCGGCCGGCCACCATGATCGGGGCACCCGCGTGCTCGGGTTGGTTCATCGCGAAGTCCGGGTTCGGCGACCCGTCGTCGAGGTAGCGCCACTCGGCGAAGGCGAACGGCCCGAACCCGGTCCGCTCGACCCGCTTGAGGTACTGCTTGGGGATGATCTGGTCGGTGTCGACGTCGTTGGCGTCGATCGGGCAGGCGCGGCCGGTGACGACCGAGACGGGCTCCATCAGGTGACCTCCTCGGTCAGTTGGCGACGTCCGCCAGCTCGCGCACGTCGGTCAGACGACCGGTGAGCGCGGCGGCGGCGGCCATCGCGGGCGAGACCAGGTGGGTGCGGCCCTTGAAGCCCTGGCGTCCCTCGAAGTTGCGGTTGGACGTCGACGCGCACCGCTCGCCGGGCGCGAGCTGGTCCGGGTTCATCCCGAGGCACATCGAGCACCCCGGCTCACGCCAGTCGAAGCCGGCCTCGCGCAGCACGTCGGCGATGCCCTCGGCCTCGGCGGCCTCCTTCACGAGCCCCGAGCCGGGGACGACCATCACCTCGACACCGTCGGCCTTGCGCTTGCCCTTGACGATCTCGGCGACGGCCCGCAGGTCCTCGATGCGACCGTTGGTGCACGAGCCGATGAAGACCCGGTCGACGGCCAGGTCGGCGATGCGCTCGCCGCCCTGCAGCCCCATGTAGTCCAGCGACCGCTGGTACTGACGTGCGGTGCCCTCGTCGGGCGCGTCCTCGACCCGCGGGACCGTGCCGGTGACCGGCACCGACTGCGCTGGCGTGGTGCCCCACGTGACGGTCGGCACGACGTCGGCCGCCTGGATCGTGACCGTGCGGTCGAACGTCGCCCCCTCGTCGGTGGCGAGCGAACGCCAGTCCTCGACGGCGGCGTCCCAGTCGGCGCCCTTCGGCGCGTAGAGGCGGTCCTTGAGGTAGCGATACGTGGTCTCGTCCGGCGCGATCAGGCCGGCCCGTGCGCCGCCCTCGATCGACATGTTGCACACGGTCATCCGGGCTTCCATGGACAGGTCCCGGATGGCTTGCCCGCGGTACTCGATGACCTGCCCGACCCCGCCGTCGACCCCGATGACCCCGAGGATGTGCAGGATCAGGTCCTTGGCGGTGGTGCCGACGGGCAGCGCCCCCTCGACCTCGATCGCGAGGGTGCGTGGCCGCGCCTGCGGCAACGTCTGGGTCGCGAGGACGTGCTCGACCTCGGAGGTCCCGATCCCGAACGCGAGCGCACCGAACGCGCCGTGCGTCGCGGTGTGGGAGTCACCGCAGACGATCACCGAGCCGGGCTGGGTGATCCCGAGCTCGGGGCCGATGATGTGGACGATCCCCTGGTTGCGGGTGCCCATCTCGAACAGCTTGATGCCGAACTCGGCGGCGTTGGCCCGCATCGCGTCCATCTGCGCCACCGACAGCTCGTCCGCCATCGGCAGCTCGCCCGACACCTGACGCGGGTCGGTGGGCACGTTGTGGTCCATCGTGGCGAGGGTGAGGTCCGGCCGGCGCACGGTCCGGCCGGCCTTGCGGAGCCCGTCGAAGGCCTGCGGCGAGGTGACCTCGTGGACGAGGTGGAGGTCGACGTAGAGCAGGTCCGGCTCGTCGCCGCCGGAGCGGACGACGTGACGGTCCCAGATCTTCTCGACGATGGTCTTCGGCGACGACATCAGGGCTCCGGGAGTCAGGAGGGCAGGTGGGAGCTCACGCGACCGGGGCAGCCGCGCGACGGGACGGGGATCGGCTCAGCTGGCCCAGCGCGAGCTGTTGGCGGCCTGCACGCGCCGGTAGTCGAGCTCCTCGGACCGGTTCACCTCGACGGTGACATCGTTCGAGCCGGTCGAGTCGGCGTACGAGGCCGCCACCTCGGCGACGAGGGCGGCCTCCTCCTCGGGGGTGTGGTCCGAGGGGACGTTCACGCGGATGGTGCTCATCGGTGCGCTCCAGGTGTGTGAGAGATGATGTGGGTCGGGAGCCGCGAGGTCCGCTCCGGTCAGGGACGGAACTCCTCGCTGCGGTGCACGAGCCGGCGCGAGCGGTTGAGGGCGTCGAGGTAGGCCCTCGCGCTCGCGTCGACGATGTCGGTGGAGACCCCGCGCCCGGTGAAGCGCTGGCCGTCCTCGACCTCGACGGTGACCGTCACCTCACCGAGGGCGTCGATACCCCCGGTGACCGCGGACACCTGGAACGAGACGAGGGTGACCTCGTCCCGGCCGACCGCGCGGCGGATCGCGCCGCATGCTGCGTCGACCATGCCGTCGCCCGTCTCCTCGGCCGTCACGACGTCGCCGACCTGCTTGTCCAGGTCGTGGGCGACCTCGGCGTCGACGAGCTTGACCGCCACGACCGCTCGCGGCGGTGCGTCGGTCCGGCTCGAGACCTCGAGCGAGACGAGCTCGTAGTCGTCATCGGCCGTGACGTGGGTCTCGGCGATGACGAGCGCGCGCACGTCCTCGGAGCTGACCTCGCCCTTCTTGTCGGCGAGCTCCTTGAAGCGGACGAACGCGGACTGCTTCTCCTCCGGCTGGAGGTCGAACCCGAGGGTGTCGATGGCCGCGAAGAACGCGTGCCGGCCGGAGTGCTTGCCGAGCACGATCTGGGCGCCCTTGGCCCCCACCTGCTCGGCGTCCATGATCTCGTAGGTCAGGCGGTCGGCCAGCACGCCGTGCTGGTGGATGCCCGACTCGTGCGCGAAGGCGTTCTGGCCGACGACGGCCTTGTTCTTCTGCACGCTGTAGCCGGTCATGCTCGACACCAGCCGCGAGGTGCGCGTCAGCTCGGGGGTGTGCAGCCCGTGGTCCACCCCGAGCAGGTCCGCCCGGGTGCGGATGGCCATCACGACCTCCTCGAGCGAGCAGTTGCCGGCGCGCTCGCCGATGCCGTTGA
>JAHWKB010000016.1:0-5110 GCA_019348115.1 Actinomycetota bacterium
CGATGACGTCGGAGTACTTGAACTCGTCGCCCTGCTCGCCGCCGGCCGCCTCGAAGCCGATCGAGAACGTCTGCAGGCCGCGCTGCCCGGCCTCCGCGAGGAGCCCGACGACGAGGCTCGAGTCGAGCCCGCCGGACAGCAGCACCCCGACCGGCACGTCGGACACGAGCCGCCACTCGACCGCCTTCCGGAGCGACGCGAGCGTCGCGTCCTCCCAGTCCCTCTCGGACCAGTCGGCGCGGTCCGGGTCGCGGGTGAAGTCGGGGCGCCAGTACTCGGTCTCGGTGCGGGTGCCGTCGGCGTTGATGGCGACGGTCGTCGCCGGCGGGACCTTGCGCACGCCCGTCAGGATCGTGCGGGGCGCCGGCACCACCGAGTGGAACGTCAGGTAGTGGTGGAGCGCCACCGGATCGATGTCGGTGTCGACGCCGCCGCCGGCGAGGAGGCCCGGGAGCGTCGAGGCGAACCGGAGACGACCCGAGGTCTCGCTGTAGTACAGCGGCTTGATCCCGAAGCGGTCGCGGCCGACGAAGGTGCGGCCGGTGTCCCGCTCGGCGATCGCGAAGGCGAACATCCCCTGCAGCCGGGAGACGAAGCCGTCACCCCACGCGTGGTACGCCTTCATGATGACCTCGGTGTCCGAGGTCGAGAAGAACTCGTAGCCCTGCCGCTGCAGCTCGTCGCGGAGCGGCTGGTAGTTGTAGATGCAGCCGTTGAAGACGAGCGAGAGCCCGAGGTCGGGGTCGTGCATCGGCTGGTCGCCGGAGCTCGACAGGTCGATGATGCTGAGCCGGCGGTGCCCGAACGCGACCGGGCCGTGCGACCACACACCGGCGCCGTCGGGACCCCGGCAGGCCATCGTGTCGGCCATCCGCGTCACCGACGCGACGTCCGGGGTCCCGCCGTCGAACCGCAGCTCTCCGCTGAACCCGCACATCGCTGGTGTCCGCTCCTGGTCGTGTCGCCGCACCGCGACGCGATGCTGATGCCCCAGGGTGGTCGATGCACGGACGTCCGGGCAAGCCGGGGCCCCGACCGCGGGTACAGCGCGCGCCACGCGGGCCATCCGGCCGTCGCCGGTGGGCCCGCCCGGCGAGCGGCGGGTCAGGGGTCGAGGCGTGCCGACAGCCAGTCGAGGACGACCGCGAAGGAGCCGGCGCCCGGCTCGATCACGGACATGTGGTCGCCGGCGACGATCTCGACGGTCGCGTCCCCGCCCGCCGCCTCGAGCCGCGCGGCGAAGCCGATGGTCATGTCGAGGGGGACGCTGTCGTCGGTCTCGGCGTGGACACCGAGCCAGGGCACATCCAGCGGCAGGCGCTGGGCCGGGTCCGCCACCCGGTAGCGGTCGGGGACCTCGGCCGGGCGGCCGCCGAGGAGGTCCTGGGGCGCGCCGGCACCCAGCCCCTCCTCCGCCGCGCGCGTCAGCTCGTTCACGCCGGCGAGGCTGACGACGGCCACCGGGACCACCGCCGGGTCGGCACCCGGCGCGTCGTCGGGGAGGCCGGCCCGGACCGCCGTCCACGTCGCGAGGAGACCGCCCGCGGAGTGCCCGATCACGGCGACGCGGGCGAGGTCGAGCCGGGGGTGGTCGAGCTCGCCGAGGTGGTCGATGCCGGCGGCCACGTCCTCGAACGTCCGTGGCCAGCCGCCGGTCCCGCCGACGCGGCCGTACTCGAGGTTGACGGCGGCGTAGCCGCGCTCCGCGAGGGCGCGAGCGAGCGGATCGGTGAGGTCGCGCACGTAGATGTCCCGCCAGAAGCCACCGTGCAGCAGCACGACGACGGGGACGACGTCGTCGCCGTCGGGGAGATGCAGGTCGAGGACCTGGTCCGGGCCCGGTCCGTACGCGATCGTCTCCACGGTCTCCCTCGTCTCCCTCGTCTCCGTCGTCGCCGAGCTGTCCGACGCGGTGTCGCCGGCGGTGGTCGGCCGGCAGGCCGCGAGCAGCACCACGGCGACCGCCACGACCAGGGCCGGCCGCCGGGTGGACATTCCGTGACCTCCGGTCGCAGGTCAGGAGCGTACGGCGGCGTACCCTCGCGGCCGTCCGGCCATCCGGAGGTCCCGTGCAGGACGCCACGCTCTCCCCCGACCACCGCGCGCGCTCCCTCCAGCGGATGCGCGACGAGGTCTTCGACATCGTCGTCATCGGCGGCGGTGTCACCGGCACCGGCATCGCGCTCGACGCGGCGACGCGCGGCCTGTCGGTCGCGCTCGTCGAGCAGCGCGACTACGCGTCGGGCACGTCGAGTCGCTCGAGCAAGCTGATCCACGGCGGGCTGCGGTACCTCGAACAGCTGAACTTCGGACTCGTGCAGGAGGCGCTGCGCGAGCGGTCGCTCCTGCTGTCGAAGCTCGCCCCGCACCTCGTCCGACCGGTGTCGTTCCTGTACCCGTTGACCCACCACGGCTGGGAGCGGCTCTACGTCGGCGCGGGCATCACGCTCTACGACACCCTCGGCGGGGCCCGTTCCCTCCCGCGCCATCAGCACTACACCCGTGCCGGCGCGCTGCGCATCGCGCCGGCGCTCCGCGGTGACTCCCTCACGGGGGCGGTCCGCTACTGGGACGCCCAGGTCGACGACGCCCGCCACACGCTGGCGGTGGCCCGCACCGCCGCGGCCTACGGGGCGGCGATGGCGACGAGCGCCCGCGTCGTCGGGCTCCTGCGCGAGGGCGCGCGGGTCGTCGGCGTGCAGGTCCGCGACCTCGAGCACGGCACCGACCTCGACGTGCGCGGACGGCAGGTCATCAACGCCACGGGCGTGTGGGCGAACGAGGTCCAGGAGATGGCCGGCCGCGGACGTGTCCGGGTCCGCGCCTCCAAGGGCATCCACCTCGTCGTCCCACGCGACCGCATCCACTCGGACTCGGGCCTGATCCTGCGGACCGAGCGCAGCGTGCTGTTCGTGATCCCATGGGGCCGGCACTGGCTCATCGGCACCACCGACACCGACTGGGAGCTCGGTCTGGCGCACCCCGCCGCCAGCGCGACCGACATCCAGTACCTCCTCGACCGCGTCAACGCGGTGCTGCGCACGCCGTTGACCCACAGCGACGTCGAGGGCGTCTTCGCCGGCCTCCGGCCGCTCCTCTACGGCGAGTCCGAGGCGACGAGCCAGCTGTCCCGGGAGCACACCGTCGGACAGGCGGTCGCCGGCATGCTCACCGTCGCCGGCGGGAAGTACACGACCTACCGGGTCATGGCGGAGGACGCCATCGACGCCGCGGCCCGCAACCTCGACCGCCGCGTCCCGCGGTCCGTCACCGCCGACCTGCCGCTCATCGGGGCATCGGGGTTCGCGGCCGTCTGGAACCAGCGTCGCGAGCTCGCCCGCGAGGTCGGCATCCACGTCGCCCGCGTCGAGCATCTCCTCAACCGGCACGGCACGCGCGTGACCGACCTGCTCGACCTCATCGCCGACCGGCCGGAGCTCGGTCGTCCGCTGCCCGGCGCCGACGACTACCTCGCGGTCGAGGCGTACCACGCGGCCGCCGCCGAGGGCGCGCTGCACCTCGAGGACGTCCTCGCCCGCCGGACCCGGATCTCGATCGAGACGTGGGACCGTGGCGTCGCGGCCGCGCCGGCGGTGGCGGGCCTCATGGCCGAGGTCCTCGGCTGGGACGACGACGCCCGCGCGATCGAGATCGAGCACTACGAGGCGCGCGTCGCTGCCGAGCGCGAGTCCCAGAAGATGCCGGACGACCGCACGGCCGACGCGGCGCGGATGGGCGCGCCCGACGTCCGCACACCGCTTCCCGCCGGCTGACGGATGCAGTTCGGCAGCCACCTCGACACCACGGTGCTCCTCACGCGCGACCTCGTGAACGGGCTGACCCCGGGCTGGCGGCAGGGCCGCCGGCTCGAGGTGGCCGACGAGCGCGCCGTCCGCGACGTGGTCACGGCCGTCCTCGCCGACCGCCCGAACCGGGCCCGGACCTGGCGCGAGGCCCCGACCGAGGATCTCGACGAGCTGCGCGACGTCGCGAAGCGGCTCCGGACGGTCTTCGAGGCCGTCGAGGAGGACGACGTCGACCGCGCGGTCCGGACCGTCAACGACCTCCTGGGGGCGGTGCAGGCGTCCCCGGAGCTCACGGACCACGACGGGCAGGACTGGCACCTCCACTTCCACGCACCCACCGCGGATCCCGTCGACGGCCTGACGGCGAGCTGCGCCACCGCCCTGGCGATGGTCCTCGGGAGCGAGGCGCGCGACCGGCTGGGCGTGTGCCGGGCCGAGGCGTGCGACCGCGTGTTCGTCGACACGACGCGCAACGGCTCCAAGCGGTTCTGCTCGACCGGCTGCCAGAACCGGACCAAGACGGCGGCCTTCCGGGCGCGCCGGCGCGGGGAGGTGTGAGCGTGGGCCTCGCACGCATCCTCCGGCAGCCGCGCTGGATCGTCGCGTCGGTCCTGATCGTCGTGCTCGCGGTCGTCTTCGTCTCGCTCGGCCGGTGGCAGCTCGAGCGCCTCGACGAGGTCCGGGCGGAGAACCGGCTCGTCGCCGCCCGCACCGAGCTGCCGCCGATCGACCTCGACGAGCTCGAGGGCCCGGTGGACGCGGAGGAGCTCGAGTACCGCCGGGTGGTCACCACCGGGGTCTACACCTCCGACGAGGAGGTCCTCCAGCGCTCGCGTGCCTACCGGGGCCAGAACGGCTTCCACGTGCTGACGCCCCTGGTCACCGCCGACGGCGAGGCGGTGCTCGTCCGGCGCGGCTGGGTCCCGTACGAGCTCGACACGCCGCCCGTCCCGGAGGCGGCGCCACCCGCCGGCGAGGTGCAGGTGACCGGGTTCCTCCAGCGCTCCGACGAGCAGCGCGACCTCGGCCCCACCGACCCGACGGAGGGCGAGCTCGACGTCGTGTTCCGTGCCGACGTGCCGCGACTCGACCGTCAGGTGGCACCGGAGCTGTTCCCGATGGTCCTCGCCCTCGACGAGCAGGAGCCGCCGCAGTCGGGACGGCTCCCCGTCCCGGCCGCGCTCCCCGACCTCGACGAGGGCAACCACCTGAGCTACGCACTGCAGTGGTTCTCGTTCGCCGCGATCGCGGTGATCGGGTACGCGGCCGTGCTGTGGAGGCGCAGCCGCGAGGAGGAGGAGGAG
>JAHWKB010000016.1:5210-25880 GCA_019348115.1 Actinomycetota bacterium
GAGGAGGAGGAGGAGCCCGTCAGCCCACGCGTCTGACGTCCGCGACGGCGGCGGTCAGCCGACGCGCATCACCTCCGCGACGGCGGCGGTCAGCCGACGCGCATCACCTCCATGTGGACGTGGGGTCGCGCCTCCCCGGACGCGTGTTCCGCGAAACGGTCGATCTGCGACGAGAACGGGAACTGCTTCGCCGTTCTCGCGACGAGCGTCTCGCCGGCGACGACCTCGTCGCCCGGACGGACCTCGATCTCCCCGATGTGGATCATCACGACGCGCACGCCGGGTTGATCCTCGGGCTCGATCTCGACCCGGTTGTCCGCGAACTCGCCGTAGAGCGTGTACGGGTGCACGGCGGTCACCGTGCCGCTGACGGGCGCGACGATGTCGCGCCAGGCGGGGACGGCGATGTCGACCGCGGACGCCGGACCTGCCGCCCGGTCGCGGGTCGGGAGCTCCATGACGGGAGCGACCTGGTCCCCGGAGGCGTCGGGTGCGACTCCGGTCCGCTCGCCGTTGAGCGCGACCGCGAGGGGCGCGAGCGACTCCATCTCGAGCGTCCCGGGGGCGGCGGCCTCGTGGAAGCCGACGAGGACGGTGTCCTTCGAGGGAGCGACGAGCTCGATGCCGGCGACGCGCGCGATCGGTGTCGGGGCGGGCGCCGTCGCCGCGTCCGCGGCGGCCTCGAGCGTCTCAGGCGCGTCCTCCTCCGTCGTGGCGGTCGGGGGCGTCTGCCGAGGCGCGTCCGGCGTGGCGGCCGCGCCCGGCTGCGCCTCGCGCATCAGCGCATCGGGCGTCGTGACGGCGGGCGTCACCGCCGGAGGGCCCGCGACCGTCGGCGTCACGGTCGCCGTGGTGCTGCGGCGCTGGGCGGTCGCCTCGAGCGCCGCGGCGCTCGCGCGGAAGGCGGTCTCGTCCTCGGCGGCATCCAGCTCGGCGACGGCCTCGACCAGCGTGGGCCCGTCGGCGGTCACCTCGGCGCGGTTCCAGGCCGCGGCGACGGGGAGCGTCGCGAGCGCGCTCGTCACGACCGCGGCGTCGACGACCCTGCGCCGGCGCGAGCGGCGTCGCGGCGTCGTCCCGGCCGCGGCGAACGGGGCGATGCCGTAGGGGGCGGCGGACTCCAGGACGGCCGGCTCGGAGGCGGGGGTGGAGGTGGGGCGGTCGGCGGTCGGATCCGTCGTCACGGGTGCTCCCTGGTCGGCGGTGGGTGGGCGCGTCTGGCGTGCCTGTCCGGCGTGTCTGTCCGGCGTGATGTCCACCGTGCCGGACGACCGCGCCACGGACCGGCTTCCTCCACCCACGAACGTGGGGGCCGAGGCGGCCCCTCGACGAACGGTCGGGCCGTCGGGGGTCCCGGAGGCGCGGGGTCAGGCGTCCCGGACGCGCACGCGGACGCTGTGCCAGCCGGTGGCGCCGTCCGGACGGGGTGGGGCGTACTCCTGGACCTGCAGGTCCCCGGCGGCGTTGGTCATGCGCACCTCGGCGATGTGGTCGCCCGCGGCGAGGTCAACGTCGACCTTCCACTGCACCCACGCCGTGTCGGCGAGCGGCTCGGTCGTCTCGCAGGGGACCCACTCGCCGTCGTCGATCCGGAGCTCGACCGCCTGGACGCCGACGGCCGGGTCCCAGGCGACGCCGGCGAAGCGGGTCGCCCCGGCGGGGACGGACGCGCCGCTCCGCGGCACGTCGATGCGCGACGACATCTTCACGGGTCCGAGCTTCGACCAGCCGCGGGGGACCCAGTAGGCATCGAAGGCCTCGAGGGTCGTCAGCTCGATCTCGGTGAGCCACTTCGTCGCCGACACGTACCCGTAGAGCCCCGGGACGACGAGCCGCGCCGGGTAGCCGTGCTGGCGCGGCAGCGGCTCGCCGTTCATGCCGACCGCCACCAGCGACTCGCGGCCGTCGAAGGCCACCTCGGTCGGGAAGCCGGCGGTCCAGCCGTCGACGGAGCGGCCCACGAGCTGGCTGGCGCCGTCCTGCACGCCGGCGAGCTCGAGCACGTCGACGAGCGGGACGCCGAGCCAGCGGGCGTTGCCGACGAGATCGCCGCCGACCTCGTTCGAGACGCACGAGAGCGTGACGTCACGCTCGACCAGCCGCATCCCGAGGAGGTCGTCGTAGGTGAGCTCGACCTCCTCCTCGACCATCCCGGTGATCCGCAGCGACCACGTGTCGACGTCGATCCGGGGCACCGACAGCGCGGTGTCGATGCGGTAGAAGCGGTCGTTGGGCACGAGGATGGGCGTGAGCCCCTCGACGTCGCTGAACGCCTGGGCCGGCTGGACGGGCGGGAGTGCGCGGGACGGCTGGGGCAGGTCGCGTGCCGCGGCGGCGATGTCGCCGGCACGCCGGCGCGTGAGCGCCCGACCGGCCACGGCGACGACGCCCGCGGCCGCGAGCGCCCCGACGGCGGCGGTCAGGAACGACCGGCGTGACGCGTCGTTCGCCTGCTCCGCTCGCTCGTCCCCGCCGGCAGCGGGCGCGTCGGACGCCTCCGTCGCGGGGGTCGCCGGCAGCCGGCGGAGGAGCCGCCGGAGGGTCAGCACCCCCACGGCGACGACCGCTCCGATGGCGAGGAGGGTCGCGGCGGGGGCGCGCAGGGGCGACGCGAGGGCGGCCATCAGGCCGACGGCACCGAGCACGCCGATGATGCGGGCGCCGCCGCGGGGGCCGCGCACGCCGGCGACGGCGCCGACGGCGAGGGTCAGCACGACCGTGCCGGCGTTCAGGACCGCCTTGTCCGACGTGCCGAAGGTCTGGATCGCCCAGGACTCGAGCGCCGGCGGCACGAACGGGACCAGCACGGCACCGACCGAGGTCACGAGCGACGGCACGCCGTCGACCAGCCCGGCGAGGAGCTCGCCTACCGCCAGGGCGGCCGCGACCGCGACGACGCCGGCGAGCGCCGCGAGGCGTCGTCCTCCCACGGCTCCTCCGTCCCGTCGCCGTCCACCGGACGTTCGGCGCCGGCGCTCCCTTGGCTGGGTCCGACGGCCGCCACGTCCGCGACCCGCGCGTTCCCGGCGGAAGCGACAGCGAGGCGTCCGTCCGGACGGCGTCCGGTGCGGAGGTCACGGCCGCGACCGCCTCCCTCCGGACGGCGCGGCGGCGCGATGCCCCTCCGGGAGGTGCGAGGATGACCGTAGCTCCGCATCCTCCGCCGTCCACCGAGGCATCCGTGACCCGCGACGACGATCCCGTCCTCCGCATCATCTCCAACGACGACACGAGCGGGACCGCGTCCGCCCTCGCCGCCGAGGACGACGCCGCGGTGCGCGACCCCGCCCGCGTGCTCCGGGTGGCGACCACGGTCCGCGGCGTCCTCGACGAGCTCCGCGGCACCGACCCGGGCGACGCCGTCCGGGACCGCCTCGCGGCGCTCCACGACCGCACGCTCGACCAGCTGGACGAGCTCGTGAGCCCCGAGCTCCTCGCGGAGCTGCGCGAGCTGTCGCTGCCGGACACGACGGACGTCTCGGCGCCCGAGCTGCGGATGGTCCTCGCCGAGATGGTCGGGTGGCTCGAGGGACTGTTCCACGGCCTGTCGAGCTCGCTGGTGGACGCCGACGGCCCGGACACGGACCCGCCCGGCCGGAGTGGGCACTACCTCTGAGGCACCGCCGACGGGACCGACCGCTGGTGCCACCGGTAGCGTCCTCGCCATGGATCCGCTCACGGCCCTGACCCTCGACGACCTGCGCGACCGCAGCAGCCAGAAGTGGCGGCGGTACCCGCCGGACGTGCTGCCGCTGTTCGTCGCCGAGATGGACGTGCCGCTCGCCGAGGCCGTGGTCCGCGCCCTGACCGACGCGATCGGCCGGGGCGACACCGGCTACCCGTGGGGGACGGCCACCTACGC
This sequence comes from Actinomycetota bacterium, assembly GCA_019348115.1. Taxonomy (GTDB): domain Bacteria; phylum Actinomycetota; class Nitriliruptoria; order Nitriliruptorales; family Nitriliruptoraceae; genus JAHWJY01. Next base: position 9,073 of record JAHWKB010000016.1, read on the forward strand.
CGAGGCGCTCGCCGCCTTCGCCCACGAGCGGTGGGGCTGGGACCTCGACACGGGGGCGACGTCGCTCGTCCCGGACGTCATGACCGGGGCGGCCGAGGTGCTGCAGCTGCTCACCTACCCCGGCGACGTCGTGATCGTGAACCCGCCGGTGTACCCGCCCTTCTACGGGTTCATCGAGCACGCCGGCCGGCGCGTCTCCGAGGCGCCCCTCGGCCCCGACCACCGCCTCGACCTCGACGAGCTCGACGGCGCGATGGCGCGTGCCGTGGGGGGCGGCCGGCGCGCCGCGTACCTCCTCTGCAGTCCGCAGAACCCGACCGGGACGGTGCACACGGCCGAGGAGCTGGCCGCGGTCGCCGAGATGGCCGACCGCCACGGTGTCCGCGTCGTGGCCGACGAGATCCACGCCCCGCTGGTGCTCGACCCGGCGACGTTCGTGCCGTACCTGACCGTCCCCGGCGGCGGCGCCGGCATCGCGCTGCACTCGGCGTCCAAGGGCTGGAACCTCGCCGGCGTCAAGGCCGCACTGGCGGTGGCCGGCGAGGACGCGGTGCGCGACCTCGCTCGCATGCACGAGGTGGTCTGGCACGGCGCGAGCCACCTCGGCGTCGTCGCGCACGCGGCGGCCTACCGGGAGGGCGGAGCCTGGCTCGACGCGCTGCGGTCCTCCCTCGCGACCAACGTCGATCTGCTGCAGGACCTCCTGGCGGAGCAGCTCCCCGAGGTGCGCTACGCCCCCGGCGCCGGCACCTACCTCGCCTGGCTCGACTGTCGGGCGCTCGAGCTCGGCGACGACCCGGCCCAGGTCTTCCTCGCGCGCGGCCGGGTCGCGCTCGTCCCCGGCCCGGAGTTCGGGACGGGTGGCGCCGGCTTCGCGCGACTGAACCTCGCCACGCCGCCGGAGGTCCTGACGGAGGCGGTCCGCCGCATGGCGGCGGCCGTCGGGAGGTGACGGCGGTGGTCCGCCGGGACCGCGCGTGACGCCGGATACCTTGCGCCCATGCGCGCACTCCTCCTCCCCCCCGCCACCGAGATCCGGCGCCGGCTCCCGCGACTGCTCTCGGGCCTCGTCCTGTGCGGGCTCGGCATCGCCTCCATGGTCGCGGCCGAGCTCGGGCTCGGTCCGTGGGACGTGCTCCACCAGGGCATCTCGCGGCTGACGGGGATCCCCATCGGCACGGTGGGCATCCTGGTGGGGATCGTCGTGCTGCTCGGCTGGCTCCCTCTGCGCGAGCGGATGGGGCTGGGGACGATCCTCAACGTGGTCGTCATCGGCATCGTGATCGACGTGACGCTGCTGTGGCTCGACACGCCCGAGGCGCTGTGGGGCCGCATCGCGCTCCTCGCCGTCGGGCCACCGCTGTTCGCGGTCGGCTCCGGCTTCTACATCGGGGCCGGGCTCGGCCCCGGTCCACGCGACGGGCTGATGACCGGTCTCGCGAAGCGGGGGATGCCCGTCGGCGCCGTGCGTTTGGGCATCGAGCTGACCGTGCTCGCGCTCGGCTGGCTCCTCGGTGGGACCGCCGGCATCGGCACGGTCTACTTCGCCCTGGCGATCGGCCCGATGGTCCACCTGGCACTCCCCCCGCTCACCCTCCCCGACGCGCCGGTGCCCTCGGAGGCCGCGGTGTCCGCGCGCTGAGCCCGGCACGAGCAGGCGCCGCCCACCGGGGGGTGGGCGACGCGGTCCGGTGCGGGCGTGGTCAGCGCGAGAGCAGGCCCTGCAGCGCGCTGCGGTAGCGCTTCAGGGTCGTCCGGAGCTGCTCGGTCGAGGCGTCCTCGTCGTCCCAGCCCTCACGGAGCTGCGACCGACGGTCGTGCCACCGCTGGGCGATGCGGTCCATGGTCTCGCCGAGCAGGTCGTCGGCGTCCTTCGTGGCCCCGGCCGGGTCGTCGACGAACCTGGCCTCGATGTCCTCCCAGCGGCGCTCGGTCTCGCTCCGCTCGTCGTCCGCGAGGACGCTGGAGGAGTCGCCCTGGAAGGCACCGACGCCGTCGTCGGCGGTGAACCCGTCGCGGTCCGCCGTGGCGGTCGTCGACCGGGTGGTCGACGTCGCCGGCTGCGGCTCGGTGGGTGGGGTCTGGGTGTCCTCGGGTCGCATGCTGGTTCCTCTCGTCTCGTCTGGTCGTCGTCGCTCGCGGCTCAGCGGTCGTCGCGGTGGGAGCCCACGGGCGTCCCGACGAGCTCCTCGAAGAGGGCGCGGTAGTGCACCATCGCCTCGCGGTGGTCCTCGGTGGGGACGCGCTCGGAGCGGTCGAGCAGTCGACGACCTTGGCGGTAGCGCTCCACGACCTCGGGGTGGTCGACCGAGAGGTCCTTCGCGCGCTGCTCGAAGTCCTCGACCGGGTACCCGCGGGTGCGCATGACGTCCTGGATCACCTGGTCGGCGTCGCGGACGGCGCGCTCGGGGTCGTCGACGAACTCGCGCTGGATGCTCGTCCACCGGTCGGCGTAGCGCTCGCGCTCGGTGTCGTCGAGCTCGCGGACCTCGAAGCGCTCGCGACGGTCCAGGCGGTCGCGGAGGTCCTCGCGGGCGGCGTCCTCGTCGCGCGAGCGGTCGAGGGTCCGGTCGTACTCGGAGCCGAAGGTGCTCTTGAGCTCCCGGCCGTCGCTCGTGTTGCGGCGGTAGGCCCACACCGCGAGCGCGGCGAGCAGCGCCACCACCCCCACGGCGATCGCGATCATCATCCCGGTGTCCATCTGGAGGTCTCCTCGGTCGGCGGGTGGCGTCGTCCTCCAACCGTGGGGGACCCCGGGACCGCCCGCAGACCGGAGCCGCGGTCGACCGGGGGTGGTTCCGACGGCCGGGGCGACCCACACCTCCGAACGGTCAGCCGTCCAGACGCCCCGTCAGCGGCAGGCCGCGTCCAGCGCGGGGAACGGGTTGACCGTGCGGCCACCCACCGACCGCTCGATGTGGGTGTGTGGTGGGGTCGTCCGCGCGTTGCCGGAGTTCCCGGTCGTCCCGAGGACCTGCCCCGCGCGCACCGAGGCACCGACCTCGAGACCGTTCGCGATGCCGTCGAGATGGGCGAAGTACCAGCGCTCCCCATCGGTCGTTCGGATCGTCACCGACCGCCCCCCGAGATCGCCGCCGGATGTCCCGGTCCGGTACGTGTCCGTGGCGTCGATCCTCGCGACCGAGCCGTCCGCCACGGCGACGACCGCGGTGCCACGGTCCGCGAACACGTCCGTGCCCTCGTGCGAGCGGCCGCCGGAGCGGGGGAAGCCCCAGTCGTTCTGGAACCAGCTCGGCGTCACGGGGCACGTGAACCCGCCCGCGGCGGCCCGCCGCGCACGGGCGGCCTGGAGCTCGCTCCCGAGCTCGGCCACGTCGCGCTCGACGGCGGCGAGGAGCGCCGTCTGCTCGGCGGCGTCGGCCTCGAGCGACGCCAGGACGGCGCGCTGCCGCGCCTCGTCGGTGGCGACCGCGCGCGTGAGCGACTCGGCGTCGGCACGGAGGCGGCCCACCAGCTCGAGGGTCGCTGCAGCATCGAGCTCGCGCTGCTCGGCGGAGGCGCGCGTGGCGTCGGCCTGGCCGCGGAGCTCCGCGCGCTCCCGGGACAACTCCTGGACGCGCGTGACCACCTCGTCCTGGTGCTCGATGACCGTCCCGAGCTTGTGGAGGTTCACGGCGACGTCGTTGGGCGTCCGCGCCTGCCGGAGGACCGTCAGGTACAGCGCGCTCCGCCCCATCGCGCCGTACTTGTAGACCATCGCGATCTGCTCGCCCAGGTCGCGCTCCTCGTCGGCGAGCTGTGTCTCGGCCTGGACGACGAGCCGATCGGCCAGCGCGAGGTTCTCGATCGCGGCGTTCCGTGCCTCCTCGGCGGTGACGAGCGCACCCTCGGCGAGAGCGAGCTGGCCCTCGGCGACCTTGAGCCGCGCGGTCGCGTCGCGGAGGCGGGACTGGATCGCGACGAGCTCCTCGCGCGCCGCGGTCAGCTCGGTCCGGAGGCTCCCGAGCTCGCCGTGCTCCCGACTGCGCCGCGACTCCGCCTCACGGAGCTCCCGGGCGAGGTCGTCGGCGGAGCGCTCCTGGGCCGCGCCGGGACCCGCCAGCAGCGCGCCGGCGACGAGGGCCAGCGCCACGGCGCGCGCCACCCCCCACCGACCTCGCTGCTCCATCACGCCTCCGGCCTGCCCCCCGCCCCGGACCTTGCCACGCGCGCGGGGACAGCGCACGCAGGGCGGGTCAGGCGGGGAGCACGAGGCACGCCCGGGTCCCGGGAGCGTCCGGCCGATCGGGCGCCGCCGGCCCCAGCACGAGCCGGCCGCCCTCGGCCTCGACGAGCGACCGCGCCAGGACCAGCCCCCGACCGCCGCGGACCGGCAGCGGGCTCCCGCCGCGGTCCGCGCCGGCACGGTCGGCGCCGGCCACGGTCGCGTCGACCCCGGGGCCCTCGTCGAGGACGCACACCCGGACGCCGTCGCCGCTCGGCTCCACCCGCACGGTGACGGTCCCCGCGCCGTGCGCGAGGGCGTTGTCGAGGAGCACCTGCAGCGCCTGGCCGACCGCGGCAGGCCGCACCCGGACCGGCGGGGTGGGCGTCAGCTCGACCTCGACCCGCCGTCCGCCGGCGGCGGCGAGCTCGCGCCAGGCGTCGACCCGTCCGGTGACGAGCGTCCCGAGGTCGACCTCCCGCTCGGGGGCGTCCAGGCCGGTCAGCGCCACGAGCTCGTCGACGGTGGTCTCGAGCCGGTCCGCCTCCGCGAGCGCCGCCTCGACCGCCGCCGGATCCGCCCCGTGCAGCGTCTCGAGCTGGAGCCGCAGCGCCGTCAGCGGGGTGCGGAGCTGGTGGGACGCGTCGGCCGTGAAGGCGCTCCCCCGCTGCATCGCCCGCCCCAGCCGTTCGGCGGTGACGTCCAGCGCGTCGGCGATCGCGTCGGGCTCCTCCAGGCCGGAGCGGGGGGCCCGGGTCGTGAAGTCCCCGTCGCCGAGCCGGCGCGCGGACAGGGCCAGCGCCTCGAGTGGCTCGACGAGCCGGCGACCCTGCCACCACATCGCGGTGGCCGCGAGTGCCAGCACTCCGAGCCCGACCCCGGCGATCGCGAGCCACGCCCCGCGGACGGAGCGCGCGAGGTCGTCGGCCGGCCGCTCGCCCCGCAGGATCATGACCGGGCCGCACACCTGCGAGTCCAGCGGGACCGCGGCGGCGAGGGTCGCGCCCTCCATTGCACGACCGCTCGTGCCGCGGGCCGCGGTCGCCACGGCGCGGTCGGCGGCCGGACGGTGCCCCGGCTCGGTCGCGAGCAGGCGCCCGTCGACCGCGAAGAGCGACAGGTCGAGCTCGGACCTGGCGAGCGCCGCCAGGAGGAGCTCGACCTCGCCGCAGGTCCGGGCCTCGCGCTCGACGTAGAGCGCGATCGCCCCGACCTCGCCGGCGACGCCGTCGAGCGCCCGGTCGGTGAGGAGGCTCCGCACGGCGATGCCGAGGGGGACGGCGAACGCGAGCAGCGCGGCGGCGATGACCGCGAGCGTGGCGGCGAGGATGCGCTGCCTCACGGGGCCTCGACCTCGAAGCGCAGGCCGACGCCCCGCACGGTCGTCACGTACCGCGGGGTGGCGGGGTCGTCGCCGAGCTTCCGGCGGAGCGAGCTCACGTGCACGTCGAGGGTCTTGGTGGAGCCGAACCAGTGCTCGTCCCAGACCCGCCGCATCAGCTCGTCCCGGGAGACGACGCGACCGGCGTGCTCGAGGAGCACCTGGAGCAGATCGAACTCCTTGGGCGTGAGCTCGAGCTCCTCGTCCCCGCGGTAGGCGCGACGCGGTCCGGGCTCGACCCGGACGTCCTGCGCCACCAGCGCCTCCGGGGCGCCCGCGGTGGCGCGCGTTCGGCGGAGGAGCGCCCGGAGCCGCGCCTCGAGCTCGGCGAGGCGGAACGGCTTGGTGACGTAGTCGTCGGCGCCGGCGTCGAGCCCGACCACCACGTCGGTCTCGCTGGCGCGGGCGGTCAGGACGAGGATGGGGAGTTCCTCCCCGTAGCTCCGGCGGAGCCGACGGCACACCTCGACGCCGTCGATGTCCGGCAGCCCGAGGTCGAGGACCACGGCGTCGGTGAGCGGCCCCACGGCCTGGAGGGCGGCGCGACCGGTGGTGACGTGCTCGACGTCGTAGCCCGCGTTCCGGAGCGCGCCGGCGAGCGGACGCGCGATGCCCTCGTCGTCCTCGACGAGGACGACGCGGGCGGGGTGCTCCGTCACCAAGCGAGCCTCCGGGGGGCGGACGGGAGGAGCCTACGGGCCGATCGGGCCACCGCTCCGTGCCTCTGCGCGATCTTTGCCGTCCCTTTACCTGGACACGGGCATCCCCTCACCCGGGGGCCCGTAGCGTCGCTCTCGACCGTCCGACCGGACCGCCAGGAGCCCAGCATGGACACGCTCGACCGCACTCCCACCTCGGAGCCGTCGCCCGCCGAGGGCGGCGCGACCGGCACGCAGGTCCTCGACCGTCCCACGACCGTCCTGCCGCCCCCGCCGCCCGGCGCGGTCCCCGCCGACCCCTCGGGGCGCGACCGCCGGCTCGGCTGGCGCGACTACGTCGCCGTCGCCGCGGTCGCCGGCGTGACGTCCGCGCTCGTCGCCGTCCCACTGGCACGGACCGACGGCACCACCGCCGTCGACGCACCCGTGGCGAGCGGGGCCACCACGGAGCGGGCGCCGCTCGACGTCCCGTCGGGGAGCTCGCTCGTCGCGGCGATCGCCGACCGCGTCAGCCCGGCGGTCGTCCGCATCGACGTCCAGGCCCAGGGCGGCCGTGGCTCCGGCTCGGGTGTCATCTACTCCCAGGACGGCATGGTGATCACCAACGCCCACGTCGTGCAGGGCGCCGGCGAGGTCGCCGTCACCCTCCCCGACGGCAAGCGCCACGTCGCCGAGGTGCTCGGCGCGGACCCGCGCTCCGACATCGCGGTGCTCGACGTCGACGCCACCGGCCTGCCGGTCCCGGCGTTCGCGGACGCGACGCCCGGCGTCGGCGACGACGCGATCGCGATCGGGAGCCCCTTCGGGCTCGACGGGTCGGTCACGGCCGGCATCGTCTCGGCGGTCAACCGGACGGTGTCGTCGCCGCGCGCACCGCTCGTCGACATGATCCAGACCGACGCGGCCATCAACCCCGGCAACTCCGGTGGTGCCCTCGTCAACGCCGCCGGTGAGGTGATCGGCATCAACACCGCGATCCTGTCGGGCGGCGGTGGCGGCAACGACGGCATCGGCTTCGCCATCCCGATCGGGACCGCCACCGCGATCGCCGACGAGCTGATCGAGTTCGGCGAGGTCCGCCACGCCTTCCTGGGCATCACCGGCGCGGACGTCGCTCCCGACGTCGCGGAGCTCTACAACCTGCCGGTCGACGCCGGCGCGGTGGTCACGAGCGTCGGTCCGGACACCCCCGCGGCGGCGGCCGGCCTGCAGCGCGGCGACATCGTCACCGCCATCGACGGCGACGAGGTCCGCTCGATGCAGGAGCTCGCCGGACGCATCCAGCGCTTCTCCCCCGACGACACCGTCACGCTGACGGTGGCCCGCGGCCAGGAGACCCTCGAGATCGAGGTGACCCTCGCGGAGCAGCCCGACGTGCCGTGATGCCCCCCTCACGGCCGCGGCCGGCGCCCCTCCCCCGGGCGCCGGCCGCACCACGTTCTCGCCCCTCGAGGCGTGCCGTCGGAGATACTCCCGTCGACGACGACGACGGGGCCAGCCGTGACCGCACCACGCCACCGACCGCTGCGGACCATGACCCGCCGGGACTTCGCCCGGCGGGCGTTCGTGCTCTCCACGGCGGCCTGGGCGGGGCCGCTGTTCGTCCCCGGCCACCGCGAGGCCATGGCGCGGACCCGCGACACCGTGACGGCCCCGGCCGGGACGACCCTCGAGCGCTCGATCCTCACGACGGGGACCGGCCCGTACTTCGACCTCACGTTCGGGCCCGGCTGGCCGCTCGTCGTCCGCGGCGAGCTCGCCGCGCCGAAGACCGGCCGCGAGGGGCGCCGCATCGCGCTCACCGCCTTCCTGCACACGACCGACTACCAGTTCCCGGACGTCCAGAGCCCGGCACGGGTCGAGTTCCTCGACCGCGACGCCGACGACCCGGGGAGCTCCGAGGTGTCGGGTGCCTTCCGCCCGCAGGAGGCGCTGGTCATCCACGCCACCGAGGCGGTGCACCGTCGTGTCAACACCATCGCTGTCGGCCCGGTGACCGGACGACCGCTCGACTTCACGATGTGCACCGGCGACAACTTCGACAACGCCCAGCTCAACGAGCTGGAGTGGTTCCTCACGCTCATGAACGGCGGTGAGGTGCGGCCGAACTCCGGTGATCCGGACGTGTTCGAGTCGGTCCAGTCGTTCGACGAACCGGCGTTCTACGACCCGCACTACTACCACCCGGAGCGCGTGGAGGATCCGCGCGGCTCCGACATCTACAAGCGCCACTTCGGCTTCCCCGACTACCCCGGGCTCCTCGCCGCCGCCGGCGCGCCGTTCACCGCCGTCGGGATCGACACCCCGTGGTACTCCATCTGGGGCAACCATGACGCGCTGGTCCAGGGCAACGAGCGGCCCAACCCCGTCTACCAGGCGATCGCCACGGGCGGCACCAAGATCCTCGCGCCGCCACCGGGGCTCGCGCCGGCCGACTTCATGCGCGGGCTCGCGGACCAGGACCCGACCGTCGTCGCGCTGATCCACCTCGCGCCGGCGCGACCGGTCGGCGCCGATCCGGCCCGGCGCTTCATCACGGCGCACGACTACATCGACTACCACCTCAAGGCCGGCGGACGCCCCGCCGGCCACGGCTTCACCGAGGACAACCTCGATCAGCAGACCCTCTACTACACCTTCGACATCGCCCCACGGATCCTCGGCATCGGCCTCGACACGACGAGCCCCCGGGTGAACCTCGGGTCGATCGGCGAGACGCAGCTCGCGTGGCTCGAGGAGCAGCTCGTGGCGGTCCACTCCCGCCACGTCGACCGCGGCGGGACCGAGGTGCGCAGCAGCAACGAGGACCGTCTCGTGGTGGTGTTCAGCCACCACCGGGAGTCGTCGATGGTGCCGATGCAGGGGCCCGACCACGCCGGCCGTCTCGAGCGGCGCTACGGCGGGGACGCCGTCCGCGAGCTCCTCAACCGCTTCCCCAACGTCATCGCCTGGGTCAACGGCCACAGCCACGTCAACCGGGTCGAGCCGCGCCCCGACCCGCAGGGGCGCACCGGCGGCTACTGGGACATCACGACCTCGGCACAGATCGACCCGCCGCAGCAGGCACGCGTCATCGAGGTCGCCGACAACCGTGACGGCACGCTCTCGATCCTGACCACGATCTTCGACCACGCCGGCCCGCCCGAGACCGCGGTCGGCGCCTACGACGTGGAGGGGCTCGCCGCCATCTCCCGCGAGCTCGCGTTCAACGACTACCAGTCGGACTGGGAGCACCTCCTCGGCACCCCCCAGGACCTCAACGTCGAGCTGCTGCTCGCGGCGCCCTTCGACGTCACCCCGGCCGCGGGGGCACCTCCCCAGCAGGCACCCGAGCCCGAGCCGGCCCCGCTGCCGGCGACGGGGGGCGGTCTCGGCGGCGTGGCCGTCGGTGCGCTGGCCATCGGTGCCGCCACGGCACTGCGCCGCCGCGGCCAACAGGACTAGGCCCCCCGACGCGACGTGGGCACTAGGGTCCGACGACGCACGGGAGGGACGAGTGGCAAGCGGACGCTGGACCGGAACGGAGCTGCTCGCGGCCGGCGGGGTGCTCGAGCCGCAGGGGCCGGCCGCCCGTGCGGCCGAGGACCTGTGGTGGCTGATGCTGCTGCTCGGCGTCGCCGTGTTCGTGCTGTTCGCGGCGCTCCTCGGTGCCGGCCTGTTCCGGTCCAGGCGCGACGAGCCGGACGGGGACGGGGACGCCGGCGACGGGACGGGCACCGACGGCGACGACCAGCGCCTCGTCCGGCGCTGGATCATCGCCGGCGGGGTCGTCCTCCCGGCCGTCCTGATCGCCGTGGTGTTCGGCGCGACCCTCGCCGCCATGGACGACACCCCGACCGCCGCCCCCGACGACGCGCTGGCGGTCGAGGTCGTCGGCCACCAGTTCTGGTACGAGGTCCGCTACCCGGACGCGGACATCGTCACGGCGAACGAGCTCCACCTCCCCGTCGGGCGGCCGATCGAGCTCCGCCTGACGTCCGCCGACGTGATCCACAGCTTCTGGGTCCCTGCCCTCGGCGGGAAGATGGACCTGCTGCCCGACCGCGTGAACACCCTCGTCCTGCAGGCGGACGAGCCGGGCGAGCACGTCAGCCGGTGCGCCGAGTTCTGTGGCCTGTCCCACGCCAACATGGAGATGGTCGTCGTCGCGGAGGACGCCGGCGACTTCGAGACGTGGCTCGACGAGGTCCGGCGCTCCGAGCCGACGGGAGGGCAGGCGTCGCTCGGCCGGGAGGTGTTCGCGTCGGCCGGTTGCGTCTCCTGCCACGGACGGCCCTACGGAGACGACGGCGACGGCGACACCCTGGAAGGTCCGGACCTGACGACCCTGGCGGACCGGGCGACGCTCGGCGCCGGCAGGACCGCGAACACGCGGGAGAACGCGGCGGACTGGATCCGCGATCCGGAGGGCATGAAGCCGGGGGTCGACATGCCGCCGAGCGATCTCGACGACCGACGGATGGACGCGCTCCTCGACTACCTGGGCTACCACCGATGAAGTACGCCGGACGGACCCCCTCGGGCGAGCGCGCCCCCGTCGTCAGCGAGCCCGAGACGGTCGAGGAGCTCAACCGGATCTGGGCCGACCCGAAGGGGCTCTGGGGCCAGCTGACCGGCGTCCAGAACGACAAGATCGGGGCCCGGTTGATGCTGACCGGGTTCTTCTTCCTGCTGCTCGGCGGGAGCTTCGACTCGATCGTGATGCGGCTGCAGCTGGCCGTGCCCGACAACACGCTCGTCAGCCCGCAGCTCTACAACGAGATGTTCACGAACCACGGCTCGGTCACGATGTTCCTCGTGATCCTGCCCATCTTCGAGGGCTTCGCGATCCTGCTCCTGCCGCTCATGCTCGGCACGCGCGAGATGCCGTTCCCCCGGCTGGGCGCGTTCGCGTACTGGACGTTCCTCTTCGGCGGGCTGATGTACTACAGCAGCACGCTGTTCCAGCTCGTCCCCGACGCCGGCTGGTTCGCCTACACGCCGCTCAGCGGTCCGGAGTTCTCCCCCGGGCTGCCCATCGACTTCTGGGTCCTGGGCCTCGGGGTGGCCGAGATCGGTGCGATCGCGGCGGCCATCGAGATCATCATCGGGATCTGCAAGATGCGCGCGCCGGGGATGACGGTGAACCGCATGCCGCTGTTCGCGTGGGCGATGCTGGTCACGTCGTTCATGATCCTGTTCGCGTTCACGCCCCTGATCATGGGGACGCTGATGCTCGAGCTGGACCGCGGCTTCGGCTCGCAGTTCTTCGATCCCGAGCAGGGCGGCAGCTCGCTCCTGTGGCAGCACCTCTTCTGGATCTTCGGGCACCCGGAGGTCTACATCCAGTTCCTGCCGGCGACCGGCATCGTGTCGATGATCGTCCCGGCCTTCACCCGGCAGCGGATCGTCGGCTACAGCTGGCTCGTCGGCGCGACGGTGGGCATCGGCTTCCTGGCGTTCGGCCTGTGGGCGCACCACATGTTCGCGACCGGCCTCTCGCCCATCATCCTGGGGTTCTTCGCGGCCGCGAGCATGGCGATCGCCATCCCGGCCGGTGTCCAGATCTTCGCCTGGCTCGCGACCATCTGGGCCGGCCGTCCGGTGTACGGGACGCCGTTCCTGTTCGTCCTCGGCTTCCTCGTGATCTTCGTGATCGGGGGCATCACGGGCGTGATGACGGCCGCCGTCCCGTTCGACCTGCAGGCGCACGACACGTACTTCATCGTCGCCCACCTCCACTACGTGCTGATCGGCGGCGTGGCGTTCCCGATCTTCGGGGGCGTCTACTACTGGTGGCCGAAGTTCACGGGCAAGATGCTGGACGAGCGACTCGGCCGGTGGAACTTCTGGCTGCTGTTCGTGGGCGTCAACGTCACCTTCTGGCCCATGCACCGGCTCGGTCTCCTCGGCATGCCGCGGCGGGTCTACACCTACGAGTCCGGGCTCGGCTGGGAGATCCCGAACCTCATCGCCACGGTCGGGGTCTTCATCACCTTCACCGGCATCGGCGTGTTCGTCTGGAACTGCATCCGCAGCTGGCGGCACGGCGAGACTGCGGGGCACAACCCGTGGGGCGCCGACACCCTCGAGTGGGCGGTCGCGTCGCCGCCGATCGAGCACGGCTGGTCGATCGTGCCGATCGTGCACAGCCGCCACCCGCTGTGGGACCAGCGCGACCTCGACCACGGCGACGAGAAGCTGGAGTCGTTCGTGCACGGGCTCGCCCGGTGGCCCCTGCGGTGGCGCGCCGCGGTCGTCGTGGGCACCGCCGACGCCCGTCCGCAGGAGGTCTTCCGGGTCTCCGACCCGTCGATCTGGCCGCTCGTCGCCGGCTCGGGCGTGGCGCTCATCTTCCTCGCCGAGCTGGTGAAGCTGCGCTGGGCCGCGGGCATCGGTGCGCTCGTCCTCGCCGGCGCGGTGATCGCCTGGAACTGGCCCGTCGACCCACCGATGACCGACGAGGAGGAGGCCGAGTTCGAGCGGGAGCACGACGTGCCCGTCAACGCCGGCGGCAGCGTGGTGATCGCCCGCTGGGGGACGGGCCTCGGGATCCTGTTCGTCTCCATCGCCTTCTCCACCCTGCTCCTCGCCTACTTCTACCTCCGGCTCGAGAACCCGGTCTGGCCGCCGGAGGGGGTCGGCTGGCCGTCCCTCGTGCCGATGGCGGGAGCCTCCGCCCTGCTGGTGGCGAGCGCCGTCGCCGTGGCCGTGGGCCTGCGTCGCCTGCGGGACGGGCACGAGCGCACCTTCCTGGTCGCGCTGGTCGCCACACTGCTGCTGGCGCTCGCCGGCGCGGCGCTGCAGCTGTCGGAGATCTCCGACGCCGGCTTCGGACTGCAGGACCACGCGTACGGCTCGATCTTCATGACCCTGACCGGGTTCCTCGTGCTGATGTTCTCCGCGGCGGTGCTCATGATCGTCATGACGCTCTACTGGACGGTGCAGGGCACGTTCACCGGTCGACGGCACGCGCCGGTCACCAACATCTCGCGCTTCTGGCTCGCCATGGTCACCATGTGGGTCATCGGATCGGCGACCCTCACGCTGGGACCGCGGCTCCTGTGAGCTCCGACGCCCGCCCCGGGACCCCCCCGCCGCCGGACGAGGGCGGGCTGTCGGCGTCGTCGGGCACCCCGGTGCCCGTCGACGTGGAGCGCGACCGCCGGTCGCGGCGGGCGTGGGTGGTGTTCCTCGCCGGACCCGTGATCTGGATCACGCACTTCATGGTCGTCTACCTGATCGCCGAGGCGGGGTGCACGGGCGACGGCGCGCTCCTCGACCGCTTCGACCCGCCGGTACCGGTCGTCGCCACGTGGGTCGCGACCGTCGTCGCCGTGCCGGCGGCGGCGGCCGCCGCCGCGTGGGCGTGGCGGTCCTGGCGCCGTGGCCACCCGGATCCCGTCGACCTGACACCGCACGCCCGCGGGTCCACCCGGGGTCCCCTGCAGGAGAGCCCGCTCGCCTTCGCGGGGTTCCTCCTGAGCGCGCTGTCGGTGATCGCGATCCTGTTCACGGCCGCGCCGGCGCTGGTGCTGTCGTGCACGGGCTGATCCTCGCGCACGCCGGCGTCCCGCTGGCCCCGCACGACCTCTGGACGGCCTGGAACCTCGACCCGCTCATCATCGTGGCGCTCGTCGGTGCGCTCTGGCTCCACCGGCGCGGGCGCAGGCGGGACGCGGTGTGGCGCAACCGCGCCTTCGCGGCGGCGATGGCCGCGATCGCGATCGCGATCGTGTCACCCCTCGACGCGCTGTCCGGGGCCCTCGCCTCGGCGCACATGGTCCAGCACGTGCTGCTGGTGGTCGTGGCGGCACCCCTCCTCGCGTTCAGCTCCCCGGGCGGCGCACTGCTGCGCGGCGCACCGGTGGCGGCCCGGCGCGTGCCGGGCGCGACCCGGCGACGGCTGCGCCTCCGGGCGTCGACGCTCCGCCTGCCCTCCTCCCCGGCCGTCGTCTGGCTCCTCCACGTCGTCGCCCTGTGGGTGTGGCACAGCGCCGCGGCCTACGACGCCGCGCTGTCGTCCCCGTTCCTGCACGCGGCCGAGCACCTCGCCTTCCTCGGCACCGGCGTGCTGCTGTGGCGCGTCGCCATCGGACGACGGACGGCCCGCGCCTCCTACGGCGCGAGCGTCCTCCTCGTCTTCGGCACCGCCATGCAGAGCGTCTTCCTGTCGTTCCTGCTCACGTTCGCCAACGAGGCCTGGTACGGCTACGGCGAGACGACGGCCGCGTGGGGGCTGACCCCGCTGGCCGACCAGCAGCTCGCCGGCGCGATCATGTGGATCCCCGCGGGCATCGTCTACGTCGTCATCGCGATGGTGCTGCTGGGGGCGTGGCTGCGGTCCCCCGACGCCGAGGCTCAGCCGTCGGTGTCGCCGGCGTCGTCGCCCCCGGCGACCAGTCGGTAGGCCACACCGGTCGCGAGCCCGAACGCCAGGTGGGTGACCAGGTCCTGCTGGAGCGTCTCGCGGTCGTACTCCCAGATGGGCTGGTAGATGCCCATCGCACCGAGCGTCGTGTAGCTGCCCGCGAACGCGCCGAGGCCCGTCGCGAGGCCGCCGGCGACGACCCCCCGGTCATGCTGGAACATCGCATGGCTCAGCCCGTAGCTCACGCCGGTCAACCAGTGCATGACGTTCGTCGCGAGCGCGGCCGACCGGTCCGGGAGCTCCACACCCACGAGGTCCGTGACGCGCTGCGCCATCTCCCCGGGGGCGGACGCGTCGTCGAAGGACGACGGCGACGAGAACTCCCATTCGCGGAAGCTCGGACCGCCGTCGTCCTGCTGGCGGCGGTACGTCCACGCGTCCATGGCGAGCGTGCCGACCACGCCGGCGACGACGCCGGCGGCGGCTCTGCGGAGCAGGGAGGTCATGGGCGCTCCTCTTCGGTCGGGTGTCAGCAGATGCGCGGGAGCGGGTCGCCGACGAGCATGTCGATCATGCGGTGGCCCCCGAACGTGGTGCGGCCGAGCACGCGGCTCGCCGGCTCCTCGCGCACCTCGCCGATGATGGCGGCGTCCTCCCCTCCGGGGAGGGACCGCAACCGGGCGACGGCCTCGTCCGCGACGTCCGCGGCGACGAACGCGACGAGCTTGCCCTCGTTCGCGACGTAGAGCGGGTCGATGCCGAGGATCTCGCCGGCGCCGGCGACCGCGGGCCGGATCGGGAGGCGCTCCTCGGCGATCACGACCCCCACCTGCGCCGCCATGGCGATCTCGTTCAGCACGGTCGCGACCCCGCCGCGGGTCGCGTCGCGCATGCAGTGGAGCCGGTCGCCGCAGACGTCGATCAGCGCCGAAGCCAGCGACCACAGCTCGCGGGTGTCGCTCGCGACGTCGGCGTCGATGTCGAGCTCGCCACGGGCCAGCATGATCGCGACGCCGTGGTCACCGATCGTCCCCGACACGATGACCTGATCGCCGGGACGGACGCCCGCCGGCCCCAGCGAGACGCCGTCGGCGACCACCCCGACGCCGGTGGTGGTGATGTACATCCCGTCGGCCTTGCCGCGCTCGACGACCTTGGTGTCGCCGGTCACGATCGATGCCCCGGCGGCCGCGGCCGCGGCCGCCATCGCCGCGATCTCGTCGCGTAACGTGTCGGCGCGGAGACCCTCCTCGAGGATGAGCGCGGCCGAGAGCCCGAGCGGTCGGGCACCCATCACCGCGAGGTCGTTGACGGTCCCGTTGACCGCCAGCTCCCCGATCGATCCGCCGGGGAAGCGCAACGGTCGCACCACGAACGAGTCGGTCGTGAAGGCGAGCGTCGCCCCGCCAACGCGCAGCATCGCCGCGTCGCCGAGCGCCTCGAGGGACGCGTTGTCGAAGGCCGGGACGATCAGTCCCTCGACGAGCTGCCGGGAGGCCTTGCCGCCGGCACCGTGCGACATCGTGATGTGCTCGTCGGTGAAGCGCGGTCGTCGCTGGCGCATGTCCTCGATGCGCTCGATGACCTCGTGCTCCGTGAACGACTTCGGCACCGCGCCCCCTTCCGGTCGGGCTCAGACCTCGAGCAGCGGCATCCGGGTCTTCGCGTACCGGCCGTAGTTGTAGTACGCGGCGCAGGCACCCTCGCTCGAGACCATGCAGGTGCCGATCGGCGTCTCCGGCGTGCAGGCCGTGCCGAAGACCTTGCACTCCCACGGCTTCAGGACGCCCTTCAGCACCTCGCCGCACTGGCACGACTTCGGATCGGCGACCTGGATGCCCGGGAGCGTGTAGCGGAGCTCGGCGTCGAACTCGGCGTAGCGCGACGACAGCTGCAGGGCCGAGTGGGCGATGGAGCCGAGCCCGCGCCACTCGAAGAACGAGCGCAGCTCGAACACGTCGGCCATCACCTGCAGCGCCCGGGGGTTGCCCTCGTACGGGACGATCCGCGCGTACTGGTTCTCGACCTCCGCGCGACCCTCCGCGAGCTGCGCCATGATCCACGCGATCGACTCGAGCACGTCGAGCGGCTCGAAGCCGGCCGTGACGACGGGCATGCCGTGGTCGCGCGGGACGAACTCGTACGGCCGGCAGCCGATGACGGTCGAGACGTGGCCGGGACCGATGAACGCGTCGAGGCGCAGGTCGGGCGAGTCGAGGATCGCCTTCATCGCCGGGATGATCGTGACGTGGT